>NZ_JAUCAP010000004.1:0-73360 GCF_030361045.1 Lentilactobacillus sp. TOM.63 | reverse complement strand
CCGGGTTTGGGAATTTTTTTCAAAGGTGTTTATATGCAGATTCCTGCTTGTTGGAGCACATTTCAATCAGAGTGTGAGAACAAGCGGTTAGGAATCGGAGTGTAAGTCGCCTTTGAAGGAAATTCCGGGTTTGGGAATTTTTTTCAAAGGTGTTTATATGCAGATTCCTGCTTGTTGGAGCACATTTCAATCAGAGTGTGAAAACAAGCGGTTAGGAATCGGAGTGTAAGTCGCCATCACGAATATTCCTCCCCATTCTGTATCCTCGAAATA
The DNA here is from genome assembly GCF_030361045.1 of Lentilactobacillus sp. TOM.63. Taxonomy (NCBI): domain Bacteria; kingdom Bacillati; phylum Bacillota; class Bacilli; order Lactobacillales; family Lactobacillaceae; genus Lentilactobacillus; species Lentilactobacillus sp. TOM.63. Next base: position 73,087 of record NZ_JAUCAP010000004.1, on the reverse strand, counting down.
AAGTAGCGCCCGCAGTTAACAATCCCAATTGCACTGACTGAAATACTGACTAATTCCAAAGCACCCGTTAAACAAAGAAAAGTGATTAAAGTGAAGCTAATAAAGACAAGCAACCAGATTCCCTGATATAGATCACCTATCAGTATTGCCTTGGTGATGACAGTGATGCCGATGATAATCAGTTGACTGATAACACTCAGTCCCATCACGTACCACATGCCCGGCTTCCCGTAGGTGGTCCTCCCAAGAATTGGATATTCTGAAATGATGACGACCAAGCAAATGCTTAGTAATACATTGAATAAATGGATCCAAATCAAATTTTCATTTTTCGTCGTTTCTTTTCCCATAAAAATCGATCACCGCAGGAACTTTCGCGATAAAAATGGCTTTCAAGAATTAACCGGCTCTCATTATGATCGATTAACTAGCCGCTGGTAAACAGTCGTCGTCAGCCAGTACACCCCGAGGTAACACGCAACTAATAAGGCAATGGTAGCAGCACTAACCGTCATTAACAGCTTAAGGTTATACATCGAAAAGATGGTTAAAACACTCCTTATTGCTGGAAACGCAAAGCCAAGGTGAATGACTGCACCCACAATTGGCAACATGAATACCAACAGAACCTGACTATGAATGGCCTTTTTGCTTTCGGCTTGACTAAGACCCACCTGCTGCATTGTTTGAAACCGCTTTGCATCAGCGATCCCTTCTGAGACCTGCTTATAATAAATGATTAAAGCCGTCGCCAAACTCATCGTAATGCTAATCAAAATGCCGACAAATAGAAAGCCACCAAACAGCGACTTGAATAAGGCTTGCTGAATGACCTTAGAAGATAGTTCAGTGTTCTGTAAGTGAAGCGTTTGTTGAAGGATGAACGAAAAACGCTTTTGATTCTGCTTTGAACCACTCAGATTAAAGCCCTGAAGATATAGCCAGGGAGTTGGGTTAATTTGTTGCGCCAGCCGTTCATTAGCAGTAATCACATAGACCGGTTGAAAAATGGAATGCTGATAATTAACCGCCATTTTAAAGTGATGAATTACTTTAACCGGATACTTTTTGCCATTAAGGGTTATCCAATGATTCCGATAACTATTATCGGGGGTATAGATCAATAAATGGTTTCCCGTTAATTGTCGATGGGTTCCCTGAACTTGGTTATACTCACCAATTGTTAAGGTCCCTAGTTGGTGAGAAGTCTTACTCGATTCATTTTTGACAAAGCGATCGGCTTTCAAATTCCCAGCTGTCGGGGTCGTCATGCGATATTGACGACGGCTGCTCATTTTAACGTCAGTCTGCTTAGCAATCTGCGCAGTTCTTGACCTCATCTGCTGACTGATCGGTTGCGGTGTTGTCGTTATAATGTCGTATGGATTCCAAAGTTGAACCAAGTTCTGCTCACCCACAAATAAACTCGTGGTCGCAATAATTGTGACCAAAATTGACGTGCACAATAAACAAATGGACGCTAGCCCAGCCCCATTCTGCTTCATCCGGTAAAGCATCCCCGAAATTGAAATAAAGTGATTAGGTTGGTAATAGAAAGCTGGTTTTGATTTCAAAAATTTAAGAAAAATGATGCTGCCAGTTATAAACACCAGGTAAGTGCCCATAACCACCAAAATAACGGCAATCATGAATCTGAGAATGGATCCTGCATTCGGCTTGGTCGTGACTGCTATAAAATAACCACTTCCCAGCAGGATGACACCAATCATCCCCGTTAGCCACCGGCTCTTAGGCTCCTGCTCACCTTTTTCAGATAATTTCCACAGATCAACCGGCCTAATTTGCCGGATACGCAGAAAATCATAGGCTAAAATTGCCACAAAGGTTAGGCCAAATATCATCGTGACGATCACTACAGCGCTCATCGAAAAGGTCTCCTTGATCCGATAATCGGCTAATAATCGCTGTAACACAAGGAACGCTAATTTAACAAAGGTCATTCCTAACACAAACCCAATGATCAAGCTGACAAGATATAGACAGACGTTCTCAATGATCAAGATGATTCGCAGATCATTTCTGGTAAGGCCCAGCATGTTATACAAGCCCAACTCTTGATTCCGGCGTTTCATCAAAAAACTGTTGACGTAGAACATAAAGATAACGGCGATCATGACCACGAATACCAACCCAATGCCAATAATATTAATCAGAATATCGCCGTTCATTGAGTGTTTTAAACTGTGATTTGCCAATAAATTCCAAAAAATATAATTAATCGCAATCAGCACTGAACTGGCCAACACAAACAAGCCATTTTCTCTGCCGTGGTGGGTCAAGCTATGACTAGCTAATTTCCAGTGAATCATGATTGAACCTCCTCACTTGCTAAGGCAGTTAAGCTCCCCGTGATTTTTGCAAGGTAAGCCGATTGATCTTGATCCCCTCTAATTAACTCATGGAAGATCACCCCATCCTTAATAAAAAGTGTCCGCTTGGAATGGCTGGCGGTGACCGCACTATGGGTAACCATCAAAATTGTCTGGCCTTGATTATTCACCTGATCAAATAGTTGCAAAAGACTCGTCGCGTTATGGGAATCCAATGCCCCGGTTGGTTCGTCAGCCAATAATAATTGCGGTTGCGTGATGAGTGCCCGGGCTGCCGCTACTCTTTGCCGTTGACCACCAGAAATTTCATATGGATATCGGTCGAGGATGCTCGTGATCTCCAACTGGGCTGCCAATGGCTTCAATCGTTGAATCATGTCCTGATGTGATTTTTTTGCTAAAACCAATGGCAGGAAAATGTTGTCACGGTTGTTAAAAGTGTTCAATAAATTAAAGTTTTGAAAGACAAAGCCCAATTGTTCCCTGCGAAACTTTGCGGCGTTTCGCTCAGTTAATTCATTTAAGTCCTGGCCTTCCAGCTTAATTGTGCCGCTGCTGGCTTTGTCTAAAGTGGCAATAATATTCAGTAACGTCGTTTTCCCAGCTCCTGATTCACCCATGATTGCGACATAATCGCCGGCTTCAACGGTGAGAGAAATATCTTTTAAAGCAACGATCTGCTGACTATTTTCTTTAAAGATCCGGCGAATGTGTTCCAAGGTTAATAGTGGCATGATTCTGATCTCCTTTGATTTGTTAAAGCCAGTATAAAAGGCTGCCAGCTCTCAGACCAGTTACGGTCTAGTTAGCAACCTTACAATTTGTTATTTAACTTGAAATGATCATTTTGAAAAGCGAGGGTGACCGTGGTTCCGACATTTTCCGTCGAAGTGATGGTTAGTTTTTCCCCCAATAAAGTTGCCACCTGATGGGCCATGTAGAGACCCATTCCGGTCGCTGCCTGCTTTTGGCGACCATTTTGGCCAGTGAATCCTGGCTCAAAAACTCGCGGCAGATCACTGGCAGAAATACCAATGCCATGATCAGTAATGGTTAACTGATTATTTCGCCAAGCAATCTCAATCGTACTCTTCGGATTTGAATATTTCAGTGCGTTAAAAATAACTTGCCTCAAGATGAACCCTAACCATTTTTTATCCGTTAAAACTTGCGTTTGATCAAAATGCAAGTTCGGTGTCAGCTTTTTATTAATGAAAAAGATTGAATAATCTTTGATGATTGCCGTCACCATTTCTTTCGGAGACTGCCAGGTGAAATCCAAGTCGTGGTGGAAATCTGCCAACCGTTCATAATTTAACAACAAATCCATTTGGTTATTGATCAACTGAATTTGCTGCTGAAGTTCATCACTGGCAACCGCATCGTTATTTTCTGCTAATAGTTGTAATGCAGTTAAAGGTAATTTGATTTCATGACTCCAAAGCATTAAGTAATCTTGCTTTTGAGCCATGCGTTGCGTTAATTGTCGCTGTTGTTCATCTTGTTGCTGCTTGATTGTCGCTAATGCTTGCCAATAAGGTTTTAATGAAGCTTGTCTAGGTTCCTTGGGAAGGATGTTCTGCTTAATGGCATGATCTAAATTCTTAATAACTACATATTGCGACCAGATCCGGTATCCAAGCACGATGATGATCGGAATCCAGGTGAATCGAAACAGCTCACCGACAATTTCTTCAGGAATGCGATATAACCAGCAAAGGCCCCCAAACATAACCAAAATACCAATGTACAAGAGGATGAGGGGAATTTGTGATAAAAGCAACTGCTTGATTTGATTTTTAAATTTCATCAGCCGTCACCAACCGATACCCGCGTCCACGCTCTGTTACGAGGCGATCCCGCAGTCCAACTTGGGCTAACTTTTCTCGCAAACGACTTATATTTACGTTTAAAACGCCATCCTCAATAAACAAACCACCTTGCCAAATGTTTTGCATTAATTGTTGTTTGGTCACTAATTTGCCACTGTTAAGGAACAATATCTTGAGAATCGTTGCTTCAGTGGGCGTTAACTTCACCGCGCTATCTTGATGTGTTAATTCATTGGTTAAAATATTCAGTTGGTAGTCCTCATAAGCTAAAGTTTCTACCGGGATGGTTTCACGTTTGGTTCGCCGAAGAACAGCTTGAATCTTTGAAATCAACACATTGAGTGAAAACGGCTTAACGATATAGTCATCTGCGCCAGTTGCGATCGCCCGAACGGCATTAGGATCCATGTCGGCTGCCGAAACAAAGATCACCGGAACATCTGACACTTGCCGCAACTGATTGGTCCAGTAAAACCCGTCAAAGGTTGGCAAAGTAATGTCCATAATGACGATATCTGGTTGAAAGTGTTGGATTTCAAGCACAACGTTATCCCAATCAGAAACGGTTTGGGCTTGATAATGCCACTTGTTAAATTCTTTGATCATTGCATTCGTAATGGATCGATCATCTTCAACAATAAAAATTGTCGCCATAGTTTGCCTCCGTCATCAAGAAATCCTTCATGAATTAATGATACCATTCAGGCCAATAAAAGAAGAATTGAGATATATTAATTTCCAATCAATAAATCCCTACTATTAGGACTAAAGCTGCGCCAAACGGATAATTATGGCCATTTAAACCAAAAAGGCAATGCATTCTCTCTAAAAACCAGAATGCATTGCCCTTTTCACTTGAATTCTGGGATCAGATCGACTGTTTGTCCCATTCTTTCAAAAAAATTATTCATTATCTTGAGGTTCGTCTGTTCCTGACTGCTGATCAGACCCATCATCTGGCGTTTGTGAATGGCCATCTGAATTATCATTATCGTCCTCATCTTCTTGCTTCTCAACTTTTGCCATCGTCGCAACCTTGGCATCATCGTCCATTCTGATTAAATGAACCCCAAGCGTTGCCCGGCCAGTCTGAGAAACATCATCAACATCGAAACGAATCATGACCCCTTTATCGGTGATTAGCATGATATCTTCGGCACCGGTAACCGTTGTCAAGCCAGCCAACGGTCCGTTTTTCTCGGTAATATTGGCGGTCTTAATTCCTTTACCACCACGGCCTTTAATTGGATATTCTGCAGCAGCCGTTCGTTTACCATAACCATTTTCGGAAATGATGAAGACCTCGCTGTTTGGCTTCAATGTATCAGCACCAACAACATAGTCATTCTCCCGAAGTCTGATTCCGCGAACACCGGTTGCCGAACGACCCATTGACCGAACATCGGCAGCTTTGAAACTCACAGCGTAACCCTTATGCGTTCCAATAATAATGTTTTGATCTTGTTCAACAATCAACACATTAATCACTTGGTCATCATCTTTCAGATGGATGGCCTTTAACCCGTTACTCCGAATGTTGGCAAATTCTTCTACCGAAGTCCGTTTAACCGTTCCGTGTAATGTGACGAAGAACAAGTCTTTTTCGATATCCTTATTCTTATCGGAAATATTAATGACGGCTTCGATCTTTTCGTCGTTATTGATGTTTAACAGGTTAATGATTGGAATTCCTTTAGCCGAACGACCGTATTCAGGAATTTCATAACCCTTCATCCGGTAAACTTTTCCCGCATCGGTAAAGAATAAGAGTACATCATGAGTAGACGTTGAAACCAAATGTTCCACAAAGTCGTCGTTATGAACACCCATTCCTTGAACACCCCGGCCACCACGGTTTTGAGCTTTGAATTCAGTGGTTGGAAGGCGTTTGATGTAGCCATTGTGGGTCAAGGAAATAATCACGTCTTCTTCTTCGATCAAATCTTCATCTTCAAGGCTAAGGACTTCACCAACCAAGAGTTCAGTTCGACGGGGATCACCGAATTTATGTTGAATTTCAAGCAATTCTTCGTAAATGATTTGGTTAACCCGGTCACGACTCGCAAGAATTGCCTTGTAGTCTTCGATGTCTTTCATCAACTGGGCATATTCTTTTTCAATCTTGTCACGTTCCAAACCGGTTAATCTAACCAATCGCATATCCAGAATGGCTTGGGCTTGTTTGTCATCCAATCCAAATCCTTCGATCAATTGGTTCTTAGCAACATCCCCAGTTTGCGAACCTCGGATAATCTTGATAATTTCATCAATGTGATCCAAAGCAATTCGCAATCCTTCGAGGATGTGAGCTCGGGCTTGAGCCTTCTTTAATTCATACTGAGTCCGGCGTTTGATCACTTCAACTTGATGTTCCAAATAATAATTTAGAATTTCTTTCAAGCTGAGGATCTTTGGCGTTCCCTTAACGATTGCCAACATGTTAAAGCTAAACGATGTCTGCATTAACGTTAATTTATATAAATTATTCAAAATGACTTCGGCACTGGCATCCCGCCGAATATCGATCACAACCCGCATTCCTTCACGGTCGGATTCATCGTTAATATCAGTGATGCCTTCAATCCGTTTATCCCGGGCAAGTTCAGCGATTCGCTCAATTAATTTAGCTTTGTTGACCATGTAAGGTAATTCAGTCGCAATGATGCGCTGTTTGCCATCTGGCTTACCTTCAATTTCAACTTTAGCCCGAACAATAATTGACCCTTTACCAGTTTCATAAGCTTTCCGGATTCCGGATTTACCCATAACCACTCCGCCAGTTGGGAAGTCAGGTCCAGGCAAAACTTCCATTAAATCAGCGGTCGTTGCTTCTGGATTGTTCATTAGCACGTGGATTGCACTGATGACTTCAGACAAGTTATGCGGTGGAATGTTAGTTGCCATCCCGACAGCAATTCCTGAAGCGCCATTGACTAATAAGTTGGGAAAACGAGATGGTAAAACGCTGGGTTCACGTTCTGTACCATCGTAGTTAGGTTGGAAATCAATGGTATCTTTGTTGATATCACGAAGCATTTCCATTGCAATTTTGCTCAAGCGGGCTTCGGTATAACGCATGGCAGCCGCACCATCACCATCGACAGAACCAAAGTTACCGTGACCATCAACTAACATGTAGCGATAACTGAATGGTTGAGCCATTCGGACCATTGATTCATAAACTGCGGTATCACCGTGGGGATGGTACTTACCTAAGACATCCCCAACAATTCTGGCAGATTTTTTGTAAGGTTTATCAGGCGTAACCCCTAACTCATGCATATCGTATAAAATACGGCGATGAACAGGTTTGAGGCCGTCTCGAACATCAGGTAAAGCACGCGCAACAATTACACTCATTGCGTAATCAAGAAAAGATGTCCGCATTTTCTTGGATAGGTCAACATTGGTTATTCGACCTGGAAAGTCTCCATTGTTGTCATTTTCGTTGGCCAAACTATTTACCTCCATTCATATCAAGGGAAGAAGTCGATGTTTCATGTGAAACATTAATTTTTATTTCTGAGGAACAACTATTTATGTCGATAGGTGTTCGTTGCTGCTATATGGCGGCAAGGTACATTAACAAGCACCGTGACTTCACGCTACATAGTGGAAACGTGCTCCACCAAGCAATAGCCTGCACATAAGCACTATACTCAAACTTCTATAGATTAGGACCGCTCCGTAAAGCAGAAGTCTGCATGTAAGCACCACTGAGAAAAATTCCAGAACCGGGAATTTCCCTCAGCGGAGACTTACACTCCAACTTCTAATCGCTTTACTCCGCTCACTATTCTATACATCCAAATTCTCCACAAACGTTGCATTATCTTCAATAAACTCACGTCTTGGTTCCACTTTGTCACCCATTAACATTGAGAATACTCTGTCTGCTTCTGCAGCATCCGAAGATTCCACGCGCAACAAGTGCCGGTTCTCTGGGTTCATTGTTGTGTCCCAGAGTTGTTCCGCATCCATTTCACCTAAACCTTTGTATCGTTGAATAACAGGCTTTGGTGATGGTTGCAATGTTCCCAAGAATTGGTTTAAGTCTTCATCAGAATCAATGTATCTTGACATTTTTCCTTGACGAACTTGATACAGTGGTGGCTGAGCGACGTAAACGTAGCCTGCGTCGATCAGCGGCCTCATGTATCGATAGATGAGTGTCAACAGTAATGTTTGAATATGCGCCCCATCGACATCGGCATCAGTCATGATGATTAATTTATGGTAGTTAACTTTTGATAACTCAAAGTCTTCCCCAAAACCAGTTCCCATTGCCGTAAACAGTGACCTAATTTCTTCATTCGCCAAAATTCGGTCCATGCTGGCTTTTTCAACGTTCAGAATTTTCCCTCGAATTGGCAAAATAGCTTGGGTTAATCGGGACCGCCCCTGCTTGGCTGAACCACCGGCAGAATCCCCCTCGACAATAAACAATTCAGAAATTCGGGGGTCCTTACTGGTGTTATCAGCTAACTTACCGGGTAAGTTACTGATTTCCAAGCCACTCTTTTTTCGAGTGACTTCACGGGCCCGTTTGGCTGCGGACCGGGCTTTTGACGCTAACAAGCCACGGTCGACAATCTTGCGCGCCATTTTTGGATTTTCCATCAGGAATTTAGAGAAGTGGTCACTAAAGATCCGGTCAGTAACGGTTCTAGCATCCGAATTTCCCAGCTTGGTCTTAGTTTGACCCTCAAATTGAGGGTCTGGATGCTTGATGCTGACAACCGCAGTCGTTCCCTCACGCACATCTTCACCTGAAAGGTTGGCTTCATTATCTTTGAGGAGCTTATTTTTGCGGGCGTAGTCATTGATCACTCGGGTCAAAGCACGCTTGAAGCCCTCTTCATGAGTCCCACCTTCGTAGGTATGAATGTTATTGGTAAATGTCATCAACGTATTGTGGTAATCATTGGTATATTGAATGGCTACTTCAACGGTGATCCCGTTTAGGACACCTTCAACGTAGATTGGTTCATCAAGTAGTGTTTCTTTACTTTTGTCCAAGTATTCAACGTAATGCCTAATGCCACCCTCATACATAAAGTCCTTTTCGGTTGGTTTTTCAGGCCGTAGATCCCGAATCACAATTCGCAAGCCTTTATTCAAGAATGCTAATTCACGTAATCGAGCAGTTAACACCTTGATGTCATAAGTTGTTGTTTCACGGAAAATATCTGGATCCGGCAAGAAATGAACTCGGGTCCCATGCAAATCATCAGAAACTTCTTTGATGACTTTCATCTTGGTCTTAACGTGACCGCGAGTGAAGTCCATGTAATAAACTTTACCGTCGCGAGTCACTTCAACATCAAGTTCAGAGGACAGCGCGTTCACAACTGATGCGCCCACTCCATGCAGCCCACCAGAAACTTTATAACCGCCGCCGCCAAATTTTCCACCGGCATGTAAGATCGTGAAGACCGTTTCCAAAGCGGGCTTGCCGGTCTTCTTTTGGATATCAACTGGAATTCCCCGGCCGTCATCGGTCACAGTAATGCTGTTATCCTTTTCGATGGTAACGGTAATTTTGCTGGCAAATCCTGCCAAGGCTTCATCAATTCCGTTATCGACAATTTCCCATACTAAATGGTGAAGGCCTTGTGAGCTGGTTGTTCCGATGTACATTCCGGGACGTTTTCTAACCGCTTCAAGCCCTTCCAAAACTTGAATCTGGCTCGCGTCATATTCGTGAGCTAATTCTTTTTTAGTTTCTTTTTCATCAGCCATATTGTGTCTCCTTCACTACTTTTCCAAGCGAACATTACCGTCATCAATTCGAAATATTTTAGGGTTGGTTAATAATTCCTGCTGAACACCGCTGAGGCTGGTCGTTGTCAAAAACGTTTGTACTTTATCTTGAATGGCAGTCAGTAAGTGGGTCTGGCGAAAATCATCCAGCTCGGATAAAACGTCATCTAATAATAAAATCGGATATTCATCGGTTTGTTCTTTCATTAAATCAATTTCAGCCAACTTAACTGAAAGCGCGGTTGTCCGCTGTTGGCCCTGAGAACCAAACGATTGGACCTCTTTATCATTAATGACAAAATTCAGGTCATCCCGGTGAGGACCGATCAAGGTGGTTGAACGCATGATTTCTTTTTCTTTAATTTGTGCGAATTGCTTCAATAAGTTGCGATAAATCGTTTCGACTGAAGACAGCTGATCACTGTCAACGGCTGTTTTGTAGGCAAAAGCCAGGTCTTCTTTACCTTGTGAAATCTCTGAATGAACAACCTTTGCAAATTTTTCCAGTTTCTTAACCAGCTGCAGTCTTTGAAAAATGATCTCAGCACCATAGGCCGAAAGCTGATCGGATAAGACATCCAAGTAAACCCGATCAGATTGAACCTTGTGATGGAGATCTCTTAAGTAACGATTTCGTTGCTTTAATATCTTCTTATATTGAGCGGAATCGTATAAATAGCGATTACTCATCTGACCAAATTCCATGTCCATGAATTTTCGTCGAACTTGGGGAGCACCCTTCACGATTGAAAGATCCTCTGGGGCAAATAAAATCACATTGAGTTGGCCAACATAGCTTGAAAGCTTTGCCTGCTCTAAATGATTCACCTTCGCCCGCTTACCTTTAGGTCCCAAATCAAGTTCAATTGGTACCGATCCCAGTCTTTTTTGAAGAATCCCCTTAATCTGAGCAGTTTGACTGTCCCAGTTAATAAGTTCTTTTTCATTATTCGTTCGATGGCTTCTGGTTAACGCTAAAACGTATATTGCTTCAAGCAGGTTCGTTTTCCCTTGAGCATTTTCACCAAGAAACACGTTAATCCCATCCGAAAAATTAAGACTTTGATCGACATAATTACGAAAATGATGGAGCTCAATTTTCGTTAATTTCATTCAGAACCCTGCTTTGAATGAATAAAAAATAAGCCAACATCAGGAACCTCAACGTGATCACCATCGTATAATTTTCTGCCACGACGATCATCAGGCTCATCATTGACATTAACCGAATTTTCTTTTAAGAACCATTTCGCTTGACCACCACTACTAATAATTGCTTCTTCTTTAAGTAACTGGCCGAGCGTGATATATGGTCCATCAATGAGTATCTCTTTTTTCACAATTTCACCCACCTTTTACATATAGTATTATACCTCTAATTTCATCAAAAGTACATGCTAACAACGATTCTTGGGCATTCTCAGAACTTTTTGAGTTTTTGGGTATTTTTATCAAAAAATAGTGAAAGTTGCTAGAAACTACGTATATGAGCAATTAAATAAATCCGGGATCCTTTTTTGCTCGGAAAACAGACTGATAACTAAATGACGTTTCACATTTTTCACAAAGTCCATCTGTAAAACTAAAAAGACCTACCATCGTGATGAAGGTAAGTCTTAGTTAAAATCATAATTTTATTTTAGTAGTTGTCTGACTTCTAGAAGGTTCTGATTGGCGTAATTAATTGAATAAAACTATCACTATCTTCAGTTGGCGTTAACGTAAATGGTCGCAGTGCCGAGGTGAAATCAACATTAATGGTTGATTGGCTGAACGAACGGAGGGCATCCTTCATATAATCTGGGTTGAACGAAATCTCCAGTTGATTGCCATCAACACTCTTTGGTTCTAAATCTTCTTCAACGTTACCAACATCTGGGGAGTTGCCGTAAATTGTGACCGATTTTTGATCGGGATCCACGGTAATCTTGACCACATTATTCCTTGATTCGTGTGACAGAAGTGATGCCCGTTCGATGGCAGCTAATAGTTCTGGCGCCTCAAATGAAATTCTGGTGTCGTGAGAATCGGGAATTAATCTGGTGGTATCAGGATAGTTGCCTTCTAGTAGCCGAGAATAAAACAGGGTGTCGCCAATGACGAATAAAGCTTGGTTTTCACTGACAGACAATGAAACTTCCTCTTGATCATCGTCGATCATTCTGGATAATTCAGTCAAACTTTTGCCGGGGATGACAAAATCATAGGAACCTTCAATGGCATTTTCAAGGGTCACTTTCCGTTGGCTTAATCGATGGCTGTCGGTTGCAACTGCCATAACGTGGTTTTCAGAAATTACAAAATGAACCCCAGTCAAAATTGGGCGACTTTCTTGATTAGAAACCGCAACCACTGTCTGGCTGATAATTTGCTTGAATAGATCTGAGGCCAAAGGAATCGACGTGTTGGTTTGAATTTCTGGTAAATGAGGGTAGTTATTGGCATCTAAACCATTAATGGTAAATGAAGACTGACCAGAGGTAATCATGGTTTGGAAGTTGTCGCCGACTTCGATTGTAATCGTATCTTGTGGTAATTTTTTAACAATTTCAGTAAAGAACCTAGCAGGTAACACAATGGCACCGGCTGATTCTACCGCTAGCATGTTGTCCGGATTATCTGCTTTAATGGTTGTTTCAATAGAGATGTCCGCGTCACTACCTGTTAAGACAATAGCAGCTTGACTCGCAACTAACTTGAGTCCAGTCAAGATAGGAATTGTTGTTTTGGTAGAGATTGCTCTGGCTACCGTATTTAATGCTTTTGTAAATGCTGTTCGACCAATTGTAAATTTCATACTTTGAATCAACCTCCCGGAAAGTGGTGAAGAATATATATTTAATTAATAAAAGAAAAAGAAGTAATAGTAGGCACTGTGGAAATGTGGATAACTTTTCTGAAGTCTTTAGTTATCGCTAAGAAAGCTGTGGATAAAACTGTGCACAACTTTTACCTTTTGCTATTAATTATCCACAGGCAATTATACCATTTTAGTTGAGTGCACTTTTTATATCCGCAATTTCTTTTCGTAAATCTGCATCAATTTTAACGATTTCGGCAATTTTATCGCAAGCATGAATGACAGTGGTGTGATCTTTGCCACCAAATTCTTTTCCAATTTTAGGCAAAGAATTGCTGGTCATTTCCCGTGACAGGTACATTGCAATCTGGCGCGGCATCACGATTGATTTCATGCGCTTTTTTCCCTTTAAGTCATTAATGGACACATGAAAATAATTGGCGACCTTGTTTTGGATGTCGACAATTGAGAGCTCTCGGTTCGCTTTGGTTAACTTGAGGCCGCGTAATGCTTCATAAACCAGATCGGTTGTAACCGGCTCGTTTTTGAGCTTTGAGTAGGCTTGAACCCTTGATAGAGCGCCTTCTAGTTCCCGGACGTTGGAATCAATTTGGCCGGCAATGTAGGCTAAAGTATCGTTTGGAATCGAAAGGTTATCCAGTTTGGCTTTATTTTTCAAGATCGCAATTCGTGTTTCTAAATCAGGTGGCGTAATGTCAACTGGTAGCCCCCAGGCAAAACGTGATACCAAGCGTTCCTGAAGCTTGGGAATTTCTTGGGGGACCCGATCGGATGTCAAAACGATTTGTTTATTGTTATTGTAGAGCGCATTAAAAGTATGGAAGAATTCTTCTTGCGTTCCTTCCTTTTGGGCGAAGAATTGAATATCATCAACCATTAAAATATCGACATCTCGATATTCCCGCCGAAATTCTTCGGTGCGGTTTGTTTGAATTGCGTTGATAAAGTCATTTGTAAAGGCTTCACTGGTCACGTATTTAACGTTCGTTTCTGGATGATCTTCCAGGCGTTTATTACCAATCGCTTGCATCAAGTGGGTTTTGCCAAGACCGACACCACCGTAGAAAAACAGTGGGTTGTAAAGTTTCCCAGGTTCCTCTGAGACGATGAGTGCCGCAGCGTGAGCCATTTGATTTCCTTTGCCGATAATAAAATTATCGAACGTATAGTTTGGGTTAAGATGAGCTTCTTTGCTGAAACCCATATCTCCCTTAGGTAAGCCGTCTGAACTGGTTGACGGCGCTTCAGGTTTTGGTTCTTCCTTTTGGATATCGGAATCGAGAATAAATTTAGGTTCGATGTTTCCCTTGGTGATGATATAGGCATATTCAATCAAGTTGGGAGCCAGTTGTTGTTTCCAGTAGTCCAAGTGTAATTCAGAAGGTAGAGCTAAAGTAAGTGTGGCACCGTCAAAGCTAACGGGTGTAACCGGCTTGATCCAGGTGTCGTAAGTCAGATCAGTCGTATTGCTACGAAATTGATCGCTTAATTTTTGCCATAAAGAATCCTTATCGAGCACTTTAAATTTCCCCCTCTGATTTTTGAGTCGTTTTTGAAAAGCAAATTAATTCTAGCATTCCCGATAAAAGTTTTCCACAGGCAAAAAGGACCTGTGCATAAATGTTTCACAGGGAGTGTAAAAAGGTATAACCCACTTGTGGATAAGTGTAAAACAACAGTGAAAATATGGGTTAATCACAGGTGACTGTGGATAACTAAAACTAATATCATCGGCTTTTCTAACAAAAAACAAAAAGAAATCCACACCCTGTGGATAACTTTACAAACAATCTGTTTCTCTGTGGATAACCTTGTTCATAGTGACCAAAAAAGTCAGTCAACTTTCCGGAGTTATCCACACTAATTGTTCATGAAACAAATTTTAAATTTTTTTATTTTTATCTGAACAGTCAAAAGCCTATTCCATTAATTGGTAATCTATGTTAATATGTTTGGGAAATGCATTTGAACATCTGTCATTAAATGCTTAAACGCGACTTCGAAGTAAAGGAGGATTTCAAAATGAAAAGAACATATCAACCAAAGAAGCGTCATCGCGCTCGCGTTCATGGTTTCCGTAAACGCATGAGCAGCAGCAATGGTCGTAAAGTGTTAGCACGTCGCCGTCAAAAGGGTAGAAAATCATTGTCTGTATAGACCACTGACCATTCAGTGGTCTTTTTCATATTTTTTTATCAAATTTATGGAGATGGATCATGCGAAAATCATATCGAGTAAAAAAAGAGTCGGAGTTTCAAAAGGTATTTGAGATTCATAACTCGGTTGCAAATCGTCAATTTGTTGTCTATACATTAGACAAGCCGAATCAGCCACATTTTCGCGTCGGAATTTCTGTAGGTAAAAAGATTGGTAATGCCGTACATAGGAACTGGGTGAAGAGGCGGATTCGGCAGTCATTGCTTGAATTGAAGCCTGATTTGCGACAAGATGTTGACTTCATCGTGATAGCCCGCCCATCAACGGATCAAATGTCAATGAAAGACGTTAAAGCCGGCTTGATTCACGTACTTAAGTTAGCAAAGCTGATCGATTCCAACTATGATAGTGGGGAAAAACGTTGAAAAAGAGAATAAAGAAATTACTGGTATTACTGTCACTCGTGAGTTTGACAGTTGTCCTTTCCGCCTGTAGCAATGCACCAATCACCAATCACAGTACTGGTATTTGGGATGGTTGGGTTGTTCTAAACTTCTCACGGGCAATTATTTGGTTGTCCAAGTTCTTTAGTGATAACTATGGAATGGGAATTATTATCTTTACCATTCTGGTCCGAATTGTCATCTTGCCACTGATGGTTTACCAAACCAGAAGTATGCGAAAGACCCAGGAAGTTCAGCCGCAACTGAAAGCTTTGCAGAAGAAATATTCTTCCCGTGATGCTGAAACGATGCAAAAGCTTCAGGCTGAGCAGAAGAAACTTTATGCCGAAGCTGGGATCAACCCAATTGCTGGTTGTTTGCCACTGATTGTGCAGATGCCAATCCTGTTTGCTTTGTATCAAGCAATCTGGCGAACCCATATTTTGAGAAGTGGGACGTTCTTATGGCTGCAACTTGGTCATCCAGATCCATACTTCATTTTACCAATCCTGGCGGCGGTCTTTACGTTCATTTCATCCTGGTTGGCGATGAAGGGTCAACCGGAATCAAATTCGATGACCACGATGATGACGGTCGGAATGCCGTTCTTTATTTTGATTATGGCCGTTAGCTTGCCATCCGCCTTATCACTCTACTGGGTGATCACCAACGCCTTCCAAGTAGGGCAAACGCTGGTTATTCAAAACCCATGGAAGATTCGCCGTGAGCGTGAACAAAAACAACGTGAAGAACGTAATCGTCAGCGAGCAGTTCGAAAGGCGATTAGAAGAGCAAAGAAGAGTAAGAAGAAGTAGACTGACTCATTTAAATGAATCGATTCAATTAAACACAAATCCCGTCTTGGCGCATGGCCTTGGTGGGATTTTTTAAGTGGCATTCAATTAACCGGTTACATTTTCCGGTCGAACGGGTAAACTGAACTTATTAATGTGAGTGATTGTATTGATCAAAGGAGTGAAATCAATGACGGTTCCAATTATTCGGAAGATGGACGTGTATCCAGTTGCTGGTTATGACAGTATGTTACTAAACTTGAGTGGTGCTCACGGACCGTTTTTTACCAGAAACATTGTGATTTTAACGACTGATAGAGGCGTGCTGGGCGTTGGCGAAGTTCCTGGTGGCGAAAAGATTACCCAGGTATTAATCGAATCGAAATCATTAGTGATCGGTAAAAGCCTCGGTGAGTATAAGCAAGTGCTGCAAATGATGCGAAAGAAATTCAGTAAGCTGGACGCTGGTGGCCGCGGTAATCAGACGTTTGATCAGCGGATCATGATTCATGCGGTTACGGCGGTGGAGACAGCTTTCTTGGACTTGCTTGGAAAATATCTGCACGTTCCCGTTGCTGCATTGCTGGGGGATGGCCAGGTTCGCGAAAAAGTGGCCGTACTCGGTTATTTATTTTATGTCGGTGATCGAACCAAGACAGATTTACCATATTTGCATGACGATCAAAATGATGATTGGGGCAAGATTCGGCGGCAACCAGCGATGACGCCCCAGGCAATTGTTCGCCAAGCTCAGGCTGCCTATGATCGGTATGGGTTTAAGACCTTTAAGCTAAAGGGTGGCGTGTTTGAAGGCACAAAAGAGGTTGAAACCATTAAAGCTCTGCACGAAGCCTTTCCTGAGGCTAAATTAGATCTTGATCCAAATGGCGGCTGGTCTCTGAAGCAGGCGTTGACCTACGCCAAAGAGTTGAAAGGAATTTTGACCTACATCGAGGACCCTTGTGGGGCAGAAGCTGGTTTTTCTGGTCGAGAAATTTTAGCTGAATTTCAAAAGACCACTTTTTTGCCGACTGCAACGAACATGGTTGATACGGATTGGCGACAAATGCGCCATGCCATCACGTTGAACAGCATTTCAATTCCGTTGGCTGATCCCCATTTTTGGACGATGGCCGGGTCAGTTCGAGTGGCCCAACTATGTGATGAGTTTGGGCTTCATTGGGGGATTCATTCCAATAATCACTTTGATATCTCATTGGCGATGGCTGCCAATGCCGCTGCAGCTGCAGCCGCTCCTGGTGACATCTATGCAATCGACACGCACTGGATTTGGCAAGATGGGCAATATCTGACAAAGAATCCGTATCAAATTAAAGATGGTCAATTAACGGTTCCAGCGACTAATGAAGGGTTGGGGGTGGCAATCGACCTTGAGGCTGTTCGGAAGGCGAATCAGCTGTACGAGGATCATCATCTTGGGGCCAGGGATGACGCGGCAGCGATGCAGTATTTGATTCCTGGCTGGCAATTTGATCCACATCGACCGGCGTTCGTCCGATAGAAACGTAAAACCAAGAAACGATCAAGCACCTACCCAGAGCTTTCAACTGCTGGATAGGTGCTTGTTTGTATTTAAATTAAACGATCGATGAAATCATGCTCATTTCTAATCCACGTTGGCTGGATTATCTCGCAAACTCACAGGATAGGCCATGACATCGGCGTCCAAAATATCGTATTGCGCCATCAGGGCATGTTCGACTTTTTCGCCGATCATAAACGCCGTCTTTAAGTTTGTGTCGTCATCTAGGTAAACGCCGATCTTCATGACAACTTGGTCCCCAAGCCACCGGGGTTCAATTCCTTGAACGGCGATCACACCGGGAACTTCACTAATGGTTTTGCTATACGTTTCGATTGACGACGGGTCAAATCCTTCTGTAAGCCGCATAATGGTTGTCTTGAAAATTAAGATTGACGCGTGCAAAATCAAGAAACCAACGACAATTGTGGCGACCCCATCAAGCCAATGCGCCCCTAAATACGCACCACCGATGGAAAGAAAAGTACCCAAACTTGTCCAAGCATCACTCTTTAAATCTTGGCCAGAAGCTTTTAGGGCTTGATTATTAAGTTGAGCACCTTTCAATGAGTTGTACTTGGCCAAAATTGAAATGACGATGGCGGATAGCAAACTGATCCCCAACGACCAACTATTTGGCTGAACGGAATGTCCCTCAAGGAAATTGCGAATGGCGAACCCGCCATCGACTAAAATTTGAAGGCTGACCGCAAACATAATTGTGGCAGATAATAGGGCGGCAATATTTTCGTATTGCCAGTGGCCTAGCACGTGGTTGGAGTCCGGTGGCCGTCTGGAAACCCGTAAGCCAATAATTAAGATGGCGGCACCACAAACGCCAGTGAGGTTATTTAATCCATCGGCAATCAAAACGGTAATATGGTTCCAATACCCAATGATTAATTCAGCGGTCATGATAACTGAGTAGGCGGTCAAATTTGCCAAAGTGATCTGTTGGGCTTCTTCAAGTTTACTAAGCCGGTGCTGTCGATCTATTTGAATGTTTCGTCCTGCATCATACTGATTGATATTTGCCAATATTGACACTCCCCAAAACGAAAACCAATCGATTGTTCTCTCTTTCATTAAATTCTCAAGTAGAGGTGATTACAGTCTATTATACCGACTTCATGAAGATTTGGTTAAATGGCGATTGCAAACATATCAATTATTTTAAAGTTTCCGATTAGTTTGCGTTTTTTATCGGAAACCATTTATAAACGTTGACTTTTATGCTAGTATTAATTGGTTAAATCCATTCAAATAAAAGGGAGTTTATTATGTCAATTTACTCTGGAAAAAACATCCAAGACGCCGTAGAACAAGGACTCAATGCATTATCACTCACTCAGGACCAAGTTGAAGTAACTGTTGTTCAACAACCTAAAAAAGGATTTTTAGGATTCGGTCGCAAACCAGCTCAAGTGCAAATTACTAAAAAAAGTCTTTTTAACCCTGGTAATAAAGGGATGAACGTTCAATCAGAAACCAAACAACATCATTCTGAATCAAGTGAACCAGCTGAAAAAGTCATTGATTTAGAGGATGTTTCGCAACAACTTGCCAATTATTTAAGTGATGTCATCAAGGCAATGGGATTTTCGTTCAAATTAAAGTTGGATATTCAAAATAAACATTCAATCTACATCGATATTGATACTGACCAGGAGAGCCGTTTAATCGGGCGTCATGGTCGGACGATTAATGCGCTCCAAAACTTGTCCCAAATTTTCATTAACCGACTCGGCGCCAACAACGTTGATGTCGAGTTAGATACCGCAAATTATCGTTCCAGAAGAAGCGATGCCCTCAAACAATTGGCTGAAAAAACAGCTCGAAATGCGATTGCAAATGGCAAGCCGGTTTACTTAAACCCGATGCCTTCTTTTGAGCGCAAACAAATCCACAATGCGTTAGCTGACAATGAGTATGTCATGACGTACTCTACTGGCAAAGAACCTCACCGAGTGATCGTTGTAGCGCCAAAGTAAGCAGTTTTGTTACAAGTCCAAATTTCGATTGACAAATCACTCACTTTAAAATATCATGAAGTTAATCATTCTTATCTTAACTAGGTAAAGTAGTCAAAGTGCTTTATCCATGCTAGTTCTTTTTAGTGTGGAGTGGCGCTTTTTTTGTGCGCTGATAGTTATTTTGTGGTTTAATATCTTACTATTAGCATTGTTTTGATGCGGGAGGAAGCTTAATCATGGTTTTAACAACAACAGAATTTGATACGATTGCGGCTATTTCGACACCGCCTGGTGAAGGTGGCATTTCAATCATCCGGATTAGTGGTGAAGAGGCGTTTGACGTTGCTAAAAAAATCTATCGGGGAAAGAATCTTGATAAAGTTGCCAGCAATACGATTAATTACGGGCACATTGTTGATCCGCAAACCAACGAGGAAATTGATGAGGTAATGCTCTCTGTCATGAGAGCTCCGCACACTTATACCGAAGAAGATATTGTCGAAATTAACTGTCATGGCGGGATTGTGGCAACTAACCGCATCCTCCAGCTGGTTTTGAGTACCGGAGCCAGGATGGCTGAACCAGGGGAATTTACGAAGCGGGCCTTTTTAAATGGCCGAATTGACTTGTCTCAGTCTGAGGCGGTGATGGATTTGATCGAGGCTAAAACCGATCGGTCCATGAAGGCCGCTATTAGCCAGCTGGACGGTAATTTATCCCATTTGATTAAACACTTACGGAAAGACATTCTGGACGTGCTGGCTCAAGTTGAAGTGAACATTGATTATCCAGAGTACGATGATGTGGAAACGATGACCAGCAAGCTCTTACGAGAAAAAGCCAATGACGTCCATGCCAGAATTGTTCAGTTATTAAGTACTGCCAAACAGGGAAAAATCCTCAGGGAAGGATTGGCGACTTCGATTATTGGCCGGCCTAACGTTGGGAAATCCAGCCTGTTGAACAATTTATTACACGAAGATAAAGCGATTGTGACGGATGTTCCGGGAACGACGCGGGATGTGTTGGAAGAATACGTCAATGTTCGTGGTGTGCCATTGAAGCTCGTCGATACGGCTGGAATTCGTGATACGAAAGACAAGGTCGAAAAAATTGGGGTTGATCGTTCTCGAAAAGCGATTGACAGTGCTGATTTGGTGTTGCTGGTTTTAAACGCCAGCGAAGCCCTTACCGACGAAGATAAAAAATTATTGGCGGCGACAAAAGACAAACAACGCATCATTGTGTTAAATAAAACTGATTTACCCGTTAAATTAGATTTACAAGAAATCAAGGCAATGGCGAATGGCAAGAATGTCATTTCAACATCAGCCATTAAAGCTAATGGACTAGACCGATTAGAAGAATTGATTGCCAATATGTTCTTCAATGAGGGCATCGAAAGCAGCCAAAATGACATCATGGTGACTAATGCCCGCCATATTGGCTTGTTAAATCAGGCAAAGGGTGCCCTGGAAGATGTAATCAAGGGACTCGATGCTGGGATGCCGGTTGATTTGGTTCAGATTGATATGACCCGTTGCTGGGATTTCTTAGGTGAGATCACTGGAGACAGTTATCAAGATGAACTTATTGATCAATTATTTAGCCAGTTCTGTTTAGGAAAATAACGTGTTTCATGTGAAACATATGGAGGAATTCTGTTGAAAAGTTTACGAGTAAGCGATGTTAAACAAAAATATCGCGCAGAAGATTATGACGTGATCGTCGTCGGAGCTGGCCATGCAGGTTGTGAGGCCGCTTTGGCTGCTGCCCGGATGGGGAATAAAACGTTGCTGCTGACAATTAACTTGGACATGGTGGCATTCATGCCATGTAACCCATCTGTCGGGGGACCTGCAAAGGGAACGGTTGTCCGGGAAGTTGATGCATTGGGTGGCGAAATGGGCCGTAACATCGATAAGACCTACATTCAGATGCGGATGCTCAATACCGGTAAGGGGCCGGCCGTTCAGGCATTACGGGCCCAAGCAGATAAGCATGCCTATCATGCTGAGATGAAGCATACGATTGAAAAAGAACCCAACTTAACTTTGCGTCAGGGAATTGTTGATTCCTTAATTGTTGAAGACGGGGTCTGCAAGGGCGTCGTGACCAATACTGGTGCAAAATATCAAGCCAAGGCAGTTGTGATTGCTGCAGGGACTGCTGCCCGTGGCAAGATTATCATCGGTGAATTGATGTATGCATCAGGTCCCAATAATTCCCAACCGGCTGAAAAATTATCCGGCAACCTCGAAGAATTGGGATTTGATCTGGAACGATTCAAAACTGGGACCCCACCACGAGTTGATGGGACGACCATTGATTATTCCAAGACCGAGGAACAACCTGGAGACGAGAAACCTCATCATTTCAGTTTTGAATCAGCCGATGAGGACTACTTAGCAGTTAAGGACCAACTATCATGCTGGTTAACTTATACGAACGAAACCACTCATAAGATTATTCGCGATAATCTTGACCGCGCCCCAATGTTTACTGGCGTGATTGAAGGCGTTGGCCCTCGTTACTGCCCATCGATTGAAGATAAAATTGTCCGGTTTGCGGATAAGAGTCGCCATCAATTGTTCTTGGAACCTGAAGGCCGTAAAACGGAAGAGTGGTACGTTGACGGTTTATCTACTTCAATGCCTGAAGAGGTTCAGCAACAGATGATTCATACAATTGCTGGTTTGGAAAATGCACAAATGATGCGGCCAGGCTATGCCATTGAATATGACGTTGTTGCCCCTTATCAGTTGAAGCCGACTTTGGAAACCAAAGTGGTTAAAAATCTATTTACGGCTGGTCAAACCAATGGCACTTCTGGTTATGAAGAAGCCGCCGGCCAAGGGTTGATTGCTGGCATTAACGCTGGCCGAAGAGCTTTGGGTAAGGGACCTTTCGTTCTGAAACGAAACGAAGCTTACATCGGGGTGATGATTGACGACTTGGTCACCAAAGGAACTAAGGAACCCTATCGGTTATTGACTAGTAGAGCTGAGTATCGGTTGTTGTTACGAACAGATAACGCTGATATGCGATTAACTGAGAAGGGCCATGAAATTGGCTTGATTTCAAATGACCGTTACCAAAAATTCTTAGTCAAAAAGCGGGCAATCGAAGCTGAATTAGATCGACTAAGCCAAATTCGGATTAAGCCATCTGATGAAGTCAATGCTTTTGTTCAGGAGCATGGCGACAAGCCGTTGCAGGATGGCGTTATTGCTGCGATCTTTTTGCGACGACCATACGTGGATTATCAAACGTTGCTCAGATTTATCCCAGCAGCGGATCAACCCTTGGATCGCCACGTGATTGAACAAGTTGAAATTCGGACAAAATATGCGGGTTATATCAAGAAGGCTGAACAAAGCGTTGCCAAAATGAAGAAGATGGAAGCTAAAAAGATCCCTGATCGAATTGATTACGATGCAATCGACGGTATCGCAACAGAGGCACGCCAAAAGTTGCAGAAAATTCACCCAGAAACCATCGCTCAAGCTTCAAGAATTAGTGGGGTTAATCCTGCTGATATTGCAATTTTGAGTGTTTATATCCAACAGGGAAAGATTACAAAATTGGCTGAGTAAGCCAAGGGGTAAGATTGGGACGAAAGGCGCTTTGACCCAGAATTTAAGTGAAAAAAGTAATGCATTCTGGTTTTGGAATGCATTACTTTTTTTTGCTTAAATTCTGGGATCAGCCGTTTGTCGCAAGTTTTATCAATATAAAAAGGGAAACCAAGTTGTATTTATAAGCACACTGCCGACTAACGTTAGATTGTTTTTGTATCTTTTAAAATCTTTCATTCGCTTACTTTTTAAAGGACATTTACGAACCGACGCCACCAAATAAAAGTCGAAATAGAAACTTCTGCTTCGAATGATGACCCTTATTCTCGCATTCTCACTTAATTTGCAAATCAAAATTTCCCCTCACTAATAACAATAGAGTTATTATAAAAATGCAGGTCAGGACATAGTACCATAGGGGGAAATGATGATGAGTGATAAAGTTGCAATTGTGACCAATGCGACCAGTGACATTGGTTGGGCAATTTCAAAACAATTAATGGCAAATAAAATTCGGGTGATTGGTGCTGGTGATAATGAAGCTGTTTTGGGGGACGCCAGTAAACACTATGAGTTGTTTGATGGGCAAGTTGTTGATCCAATCGAAGAAGACGCCGTTGAAAAATTTGTAAAGCAGGCCACTGATAAATACGGGGAGATCGATTACTCTTTTCAAATTGCGGTTCCCTATCAAGCGGGGCTCATTATTGATGAGCAATTGACCGATTGGAATTTCATGATTGATTTGGCGTTAAATGGTGTTTTTTTATTCATCAAGAACGTTGGTCGCCAAATGAAGAAACAAGGAAGCGGCCAGATTGTTAACATTGCGTCGATGGACGCGCACGTTCAGTCGTATTGCAGTGAAGATTATGCGGCGATCAAATCAGCCATCAATATTTTTACAAAAAGTGCCGCGTTAGAGTTGGTGCCCGCCAATGTACAGGTGAATTCGATTCTTCCAGGAATTGTTGACAGCTATCCAGCGATCGATGAACATTCATTGGATCAAGCAGAAACACTGTCGGTGAAACGACCGGCCAGACCGGAGGAAATTGCGGGCCCAGCGATTTTTTGACCAGCGAGGAAGCCAGCTATATCAATGGCACCACCTTAGTCGTTGATGGTGGCTGGGAGATCACTGGATATCCGGATGTCAGGATGTAAAATGATGATTTTGAGATTCGCCATGAATTGAAAAGAACAATATCATACTGAATAACATGCAGCCCATGATTGCTAAAGCCATCGGCAGGTAGGTGTGACTACCCATCACGCCAACCAGTGGTGACATAATGCCGCCAATTGCGTTTTGGGACAAGCCCAGTAATGCGGATAGGCCGCCATTGTTTCGTAACGATAGGTTCATAATAATTGAGGTGGTGAGGGTGAAAAGCATCCCGAACTGGGTAACCGTGAGAAAGATGAGGACGATGACTACCAGCAAATTGTTAAAGAATAGGGCACTCAGAGTGAGTAAGATGGTCGTTAATACGGTTGTTGCCAGAACGAATTTTGCCTGGATTATTTCTGGGAATCGCGCCGCCAATCCGCCGGGGATTATTGAGCCGATGGCGATACCAATACCATTCAAAGCATAAAGAAGACTGAAGTTTTGAACGGACATATGAAAGAAATTTTGGAAAACGAAAGAAGAGGCCGAAATATAACTAAATAAACCGCCAGATACTAAACCGGTTGCCAGAATCAAACGCACAAATTTAGAATTCTTAAGAAAACCAAACATCTTGACAACCGATTCCAGGGGATGACCAGTAATTCGTTTTTCAACCGGTAAGGTTTCTTTGATTCCGAGCCAAAGTGCGATTACTAAGATAAAACCAATTGCGGCTAATAGAATGAAAATACCTTGCCAGCTGACAAATTGAATCATGAAACCGCCAATTACAGGTGAAATGACCGGGAAAATTCCGTTGACAGCTGAGAGCATGGAATAAAACTTGGTTAACAAAGAACCAGAAAACATATCCGAAGCAATTGCTCGGGAAAGGACCTGGCCGCTAGCACCCGCAAGTCCCTGGATAAATCGCAACAGGATGAGTAAATAGACCGAATTGCTCATTGCAATCAGGAGTGAAACCAGCCCGAAAATGAAGAAGCCTACCATGAGTGGCTTCTTGCGACCATATTTGTCACTTAACGGTCCTGAAATTAGTTGTCCCAGCGCCAACCCCAGTAGACAGGCACTTAAACTCATTTGAATGAGGGATGCTGGTGCTGCTAGATCATGGGTCATTTCTGGTAGGGCGGGTAAATAAAGATCGATTGATAATGGCCCGGATGCACTAATTGTCCCTAAAATGAAAATGAGCCAGATCCGTTTTCCTAAAGTTGATTTTGTTTTCATAACATCACCTCATTTATCACAATACAGATTTAATTGAGCGAAAATTTTTAAATTTGTGGTTACTAATCCGTTAATTATTGCCTAAAATGTTGTCATGATAGGAAAGTATGCTAAAATTAATGTCGACTGCATTCTAGTAAAAATATTCGAATTACTGTAGTCCTTAAAGGAGCCTTTTGATGAAAGTAATCAGAGAAATTGCAAGTTGGGTCATTCCAATTGTTGTCGGCCTGGCAATTGCCTACGTTGTTCAATTATACGTATTCACAATGGCGCGAGTCGATGGGCCATCAATGGAACCCAACCTTATTAATAATGAACGATTGGTCGTTTGGAAGCAAGCCAAGATTAAACATCTGAGTGTCATCGTGTTTGATGCTTATGGCGAAGATCCAACGGCAACCAAACCCAAGACTGACTACGTAAAGCGGGTAATCGGGCTACCAGGTGATACAGTTTCCAGCAAAGACGGTAACATTTACGTAAATGGCAAGGTTGTTCCCCAGAAGTTTATCAGCATGAAGGAACGGACGGCCGGAACCGGTAACTGGAGCTTAAAGACCTTATCCAAGAGTTGGGATAAGAATACGCATGCTACTAAGGTGCCAAAGGGTGAATACTTCGTCTTAGGAGATCATAGAAGTGTTTCAAACGATGGTCGTTACTGGGGCTTTGTCCCTAAGAAGAAGATTGTCGGCGTTGCTAAGACCCTCTTCTGGGAAACCAATAAAACTAAACGAACCAATGTGAATAATTTGGGCTATTAAACAGTGACAGGGTGATGAGCTCTGGGCGATCCTCAAACCTAAAGGAAGCAGCCAATGATGAACATTTTTTGTTCATGGTTGGCTGT
Organism: Lentilactobacillus sp. TOM.63; assembly: GCF_030361045.1. Lineage (NCBI taxonomy): Bacteria > Bacillati > Bacillota > Bacilli > Lactobacillales > Lactobacillaceae > Lentilactobacillus > Lentilactobacillus sp. TOM.63. The sequence continues at coordinate 46,611 of NZ_JAUCAP010000004.1, read as the reverse complement.
TTTTTTAGAAATTAGGGTAAAGAAACGAAAGCACATTTTTAAGATCATATCTAAAAATGCTCCCCAACTCATTTAAAAATTCTTCAAACAAATAGCTGAACACTCTCTATCAAATACATAGGGATGCCCAGCTACTTTAGTTAGATGTTAGAAATCCTTATTTAATATCATCGATAACAACTGGCTCATGAGTCACATCCAAAACCGTGATGCTGCCATTTTTTGGCTGATCCGCCACAGCCCCGTTCGCAGCGTAAATTGTCGCTAAGTTACGCAAATACGTTCCGTGGGTGACAACAACTGCATTTTCGCCATCATCAAGTTCTTCAGCGAGTCGGGCCACTGCAGATTTGATTCGAGCTTCAATGTGGGCGGCTGTTTCTGCTTCGTGAAATGGATCAGCATCATGCATAAAATCGCGGACTTTCAACAAGCTATAGTGTTTGATTAGTTCTTCTTGATTCGAATAGCCAAGTGGCCGGGCGATCACATTCCACGTCTGGACGCTATCAACGCCTTCAAATGAGCCAAAATAGATCTCGCGCACATCTTCATGAACTTCGCGAGTAATGCCATTAGCGTGTTTATTTTGGGCTAGAATGCGGTCTAACGTGTGGATTGCGCGTAACATGTCGGAACTGACCGCTAACTGAAAGCGGATGTCGGCGAGCCGGTTACCGGCAGCCGTTGCCTGGGCTTCGCCTTTTTCGGTTAAGGGCGAGTCCACCCAGCCCTGCATTCTGCGAAACCTGTTTAAAAGCGTCTGCCCATGGCGAACAAAATAAATTCTTTTCATGATGTATCCTCTCAAAATCAGCTTTAATAATTCGATTTTATCATATCTAAATCAAAAAAATTCGAATTTTAAGTTCCGTTTAAGGTAGGGAAGATATAGTATAGACAATCAAATATGACGAACAGTCATATTGGTTACAAGCTCACTGCACCCCCTCAGGCAGTGACTTGCCCAAAGTTTTACTAACTAACCCCTCAACATAGAATCACCCCTCAATATATGCGATTACTTGACACACGGAATCCCAAATTTCCGTGTGTTTTTGGGTTGCAGGTCAATTAGGCATATAATGTCACTAGTTAATTGCACAAGATTGAAGGTTCTTACATATGGATCATCACTTAACCAGAATTAGTAAACGAATTTCATTCACCCTACGTCACCATCCCGATAAGATTGGGATTAACTTGGATCAATATGGTCGAGTTGACTCTGATTCGTTCATTCGCCACTTTAATCAGCACTACGGCACACCAATTAGCGAAGCCCTCATTCGAAAGATTATGCGCCAAAGCGACAAACAGCGCTATGCGATCGAAGGTGGTACAATTAGGGCATTATATGGGCACAGTATCCCCGTCAAACCACTGACGCCACCCAAAACGCCTCCGGAAGTTTTGTATCATGGAACCACTCACGTCGCGGCAAGGTTGATTGTTGACGAAGGATTGAAAAAAATGGATCGTGACTTCGTGCACCTTTCCGCTAATTGGCGAATGGCCCTTCAGGTGGGAAAACGCCGAGATCCAAAGCCAGTCATTTTTCAAGTAGCTGCTCAAAAAGCTACCAAGGACGGCATTTTGTTCTACCCAACCGAAAGTGGTGTCTGGCTGGTGGCTGCGATGCCTGCAACATATTTAAAAATCATTCATCAGTAAATGACCGGTTAATCCGGTGGAGGAAACTATGGCAGACCAATCAGAAGGACCCAAAAAAGTAACCAAAATTCCTAGATCAGTTCAAGGCAATTGCCCGAAGTGCCACCGGCCAATGCAAATTAGTTATGGCTTGAATCGCTGTCCGTCATGTGGGTTTATTTTTAAGTCGAACTTTAAAGTAAAGTGAGCGGAGCAAAGCGGTTAGAGATCGGAGTGTAAGTCTCCTCGAACGAAAATTCCGGGTTTGGGAATTTTTGTTCGAGGTGCTTACATGCAGATCTCTGCTTTGAGTAGCTGTCCTAAAGTACAGTGAGCGCAGCAAAGCGGTTAGGGATCGGAGCATAAGTCGCCACATCTGAAAATCCTGGTTTTGGATTTACAGATGTGGTGATTATGTGCAGATCCCTGCTTTGCGAAGCTGTCCTAAGATAAGTGAGCGACAAGCAACGGGTGATGCGGTATCTAAAGGGCTTTGGGCTTAAACCCCGGTTTTGGGTTTGAGTTCAAAGTCCTTTAGATGTTAGCATCAGTTGCGTCGGAGCGGTCCTGGGAAGTGAGCGCAGCAAAGCGGTTAATAACCGGAGCATAAGTCTCCGCAAGCAGAAATCCTGGTTCTGGATTTTTGCTTGTGGTGCCTTATGTGCAGGTTATTGCTTTGCGAAGCTGTCCTAGTCTGTGTAGCGGCTTTTAATTCAGGTAGAGTGAAACTTGTTGTAAAGCAAAGAATTCAGACATTCAAAAGAGCTGAGATATTAGTCGGCAAATGATTTATCATTTTAAAAGACAATGAGCTTAATGTGCGGTATAATGTACATGTACATTAATACGTACATTATAGGGATGGAGGGATTTAGATGAAGGATATATACACACCTACTAAGGCGAGACAAAATCTCTTTAAATTAATTAAAGAAGCTAACGAGCAAAAACGACCAATTCATATTTCACCTACAAAGAAAGATGAAAAGGGAGCCGTCCTCATAGGTGAAGATGACTGGGATTCCTTACAGGAGACCTTGTATCTTGTTGCGACAGGAACGATTGATCAAGTTAAGTCTCGAGAGAATGATCCAGAAGAAGATTTCGATGATGCATGGAAATCGCTATGACCTATCAGATTCGGGTAAAAAAAGGCGCTAAAAAAGGAATGAAAAAGATCAAAGGTTCTCCGTTAGAATCAAATTTTCTTCAAATTATTAAAACTTTGCGTGAAAATCCTTATGAGCCTATTCAATCATTTGAGAAATTAGTCCCCCCTGCAGCTGGATACTACTCAAGAAGAATTAATAGTCAACATCGAGTAGTGTACCGGGTTGATGAAGAAAACAAAACTGTTATTATCTATGCTGTATACACACATTATGAATAGATACATGATTGATTTTTCAAGATAAATGCATAATTCGTGAGATTAAAATAGACGAACAAATAACTGAGATGACTATCTCGGATGTTTGTTCGTCATTTAATTTTCTCTCTGTTTCACAGAGCATGCGCCATCATCTGCTGGTGCTCCCGGACAATTGCCAAGAAGTTGGCGACAATCTGCTTGCCGACTTCCGGATCAGTCATGATTGACTCGGGGTGGAATTGGACACCATAAACGTGATTGGTGGCGTCAGCAAGTGCCATAATTTCGCTATCGGCAGTTTGAGCAGTGACTTTCAGATTAGCCGGCACCGTTTTAGGATCAACGATTAAGGAATGGTATCTGGCTGCTTGAAATTGACGCGGGCAGTCTTTGAACAAACTGCTCGGTTCAGAAATTTCTACTTCCGACGGCTTGCCATGCATTAATTTTGGCGCGTGGACCACCTTTGCTCCGTAAGCTTCAGCAATTGCCTGGTGTCCTAGGCAGACACCGAGAATTGGGACTTTGCCCAGAAATTCTTTTAAGATCGCCGGCATGTTCCCAGCATCTTCTGGGCGGCCTGGTCCCGGTGACAAAATCACGCTTTCTGGATGGCGTGCTTGTAATTCTTCGGCGGTAATTGCGTCATTTTTGATGACGGTAATTGGTTCATCCGTCAAGCTGCCGATCAGTTGGTATAAGTTGTAGGTAAAGCTATCATAGTTATCAATCAGATAATGCATTGAGGACATCTCCCTTCACACTGGTCTCTTTCAGTGCATTGACGACGGCACTGGCCTTGTTATTAAACTCTTGGTATTCATATTTGGCGACACTGTCGGCGACAATTCCCGCTCCCGAATGAACCACCAGCTGATTGCCTTTGCGATAGGCGAGGCGGATGCCAATACATAGATCCAGATCCCCATCAAAGCCTAAATAGCCGATACAGCCGCCATAGACGCCCCGTTTGCGATTTTCAAGTTGGCCAATAATCTTCATAGCTGAAATCTTCGGTGCGCCTGATAATGTTCCGGCGGGTAAAACCGCATTGATGATGTCAATTGCGGAGACGCCTTTTTTGGCCGTGCTTTCGACAACTGACCCCATGTGCATCACGTTTGCGAATCGTAACAATTTGCGGTAGGCGGTCACGTTGACACTGCCGAATTCACTGACGGCGCCCAAGTCGTTTCGCCCAAGGTCAATCAACATGTTGTGCTCAGATAATTCCTTGGGGCTATGCTGGAGTTCATAGGCGAATTTGGCATCCTCTGCTTTATCGTGACCCCGGCGACGGGTGCCAGCAAGCGGATACGTAAATAACGTTTGGTCTCGCTTCGTAATCAAGGTTTCTGGGGAGGCACCGATCGTTTCAAAATCACCATGCCGGAAATAGAATTGATAGGGTGAGGGACTTTCCCTAAAGAGCGTCGGGGCCGCCGCAAACAGGGAACCTCGCATGGTGGCTTGCTGTGGATTTGATAAAATGAGTTGGAAAATGTCGCCATCAATGATGTGCTGCTTGGTTTCAGCGACTTTTTCATCAAATTCCTGTAAGGAGAATTGCATTTTCAGCGGGGTCATGGAAAACGCCGGTAGTGGCTGTTCCCCATTAATTGATAATAATTGTTGCTTGAGGGCAGTCAGCTCAGCCATGACTGAATCATAGGTGCTGAGCAGCTCATTGGCAGGCACGATTTTGCTTAAAGTGACCGTTTGGGTGGCGTGGTTATAAGCAATCACTTCGTCGACTAATATCAAGTCGGCATCATTTAAACCCATTGGATCTTTCACCGCGGGGAGTGTGGCTGTGGTCGCGTATTTCTCATAGTCATAGCTGAAGTAGCCGGCAAGGCCTCCTAAGAAGGGTGGTAGGCCAGGGATGCGTGGTGTTTGATTTTCTTTGAGGATTTTTTCGATGACCGGTTTGAGTTCAACGGTTTCTGTTGATTCGTTGTGTCCTTGTTCTTTAGTTGTGAGTCGGCCATTTCGATAAGTGAACGACTTAGATGGGTTGACGCCAATGAAGCTGAACCCATCCTCAGTTTTCTTCGGCTTACCGGTTAGGAGAAAGCACGGTGAATCTGGTTGGTCAAGTGCCTGGGTAATGGCAATTGGGTCAAATGAGGGTAATTGGAATTGCAGCGTGACGGGAACTGCTGGAAAATGGGTGGCAAATTTTTGTAATTGTTCGATATTCATATTGATGGCCTCCAAGTTGAATTTGTGTTAATGAACTGGTTGGGGTTGCCATCGTTTGGCGATAAGCTTGATCATAACTGAAACCTCCGGAATTATAGGATGAATGACACGTAGAATAATTTTGGACACAAAAAATCCGTCCTGACTCAAACCATTAACTGGTTCTTTAAGGACGGATTATGCCGCGGTGCCACCTTAATTTGAGATTAACTGAAAGAACAGTCATTTGGAATTAAAATCGGCCAAATAACGAATCCATTCAATTAGCTCACGCTTAGCGAAGTGCCAACACACTCCCGGCAAATGACGTCTGCCTGAACGTTTCTTCGTACTCGCGTACTTTCGGAAGAACCCTCTGCGGTCCATTTAATTGCTTGTATCCGGTCGCACTCTCAGCAGCGGCGGCTCTCTTTACGGGCATGACAATCTTGATCTCCACATCAACGGTTTTTGTAGGACGGATATTTAATTGTTATCAGGTTAAGACGATTATGAGAATTTGTCAAGCAAAATGAGAGTGAGCGGAGCAAAGTGGTTAGAAACGGGAGCCTAAGTCTCCTCAACCATAAATCCTGGTTTTGGGGATTTATGGTTGAGGTGCTTATGTGGAAATTTCTGCTTAGTGGAGCTGTCCTAAGATAAGTGAGCGACAAGCAACGGGTGATGCGGTATCTAAAGGGCTTTGGGCTTAAACCCTGGCTTTGGGTTTGAGTTCAAAGTCCTTTAGATGTTAGCATCAGTTGCGTCGGAGCTGTCCTATTCAACATAAAAGGACAAATCCCCCAGTCTCATTCGCATTTTATCCCCCGATTTCAACTTTTCAAAATTTAACCCTTGACACAACTCCAAATTCATAATATGATAACTGCAATTAAAATTTAACTTTATTAGGAGATTCTAATTATGATGAAATTAAACGCAAATCTTAATCGATTTAGTTACTATTGGCCATTGTAGTGTTCACACCGTACAGGTTGTGGGCACATTCCTACAACTTGTGCGACCAATAGTATTTCAGCATGATTACTCCGGTCACACAGTAAATTTTCAAAATACTGCGGGACCAATTTTTTTACCCTAAACCAGACAACTCCCGTGGTGTTCTAGATAGATAGACGCTGCGGGAGTTTTATTTTAACCAAAAATACATTAGACAATAGAAATGGAGATTATATTATGATAGTTATCGTTAAAGCAGGACATGCAGACATTATTGATGAAATTAAGAACCGGTTCGATGGTACCAACGAAGTATTTGTCCATCATAATCGCGTTGCAATTCAAGGCATCACCGAAAAGGACTTAAATGCCGAAGAAAAGAATGCGATCGATTTAATTATTGATAATGTTCCAGCAGCCGTGCAGGGCAGCCGGTTATTTCACCCAGAAGATACAGTGGTGACAACCGCGCACAGTAAAATTGGTGGCGATCACTTCACCATGATGGCGGGTCCATGCTCCGTAGAATCTACAGAGCATGTGATGAAGATGGCGAAGGTTGCTAAGAGTGGTGGCGCAACGATTCTTCGAGGCGGCGCATTCAAGCCCCGGACATCGCCATACTCCTTCCAGGGACTCGGCGAAGACGGCTTGAAGTTCTTGCGAGCAGCCGCTGACGCATACGATATGGACGTCTTAACTGAAGTGATGGACCAAGACCACGTGGACATGATTGCTAAATACACCGACATTTTCCAAATCGGTGCCCGGAATATGCAAAACTTCTCTTTGTTGAAAGCAGTCGGTCGGACGAACATTCCAGTTATGTTAAAACGCGGGATGTCAGCAACCATTGACGATATCTTGAACGCGGCTGAATACATCGCAGCCGGTGGTAACCACCAGATTATCATCACGGAACGGGGAATTCGGACGTTTGATAACAAATACACCCGAAACACATTGGACCTCGGCGCCGTTCCTGTTTTGCAAAAGTTAACGCATTACCCAGTGATTGTTGATCCTAGTCATGCCGCTGGTCATACCGAATTTGTGACCCCCGAAGCATTGGCCGGAGTTGCCGTTGGGGCGAGTGGTTTGGTTGTTGAAATTCATGACGATCCCGCCCACGCATTCTCCGATGGTGCCCAAGCATTGAAGCCAAACGAATACCGTGAAATGGCTGCTAAAGCCTTCGCAATCCGCAAGACCCTGGTTGCTCCCGTCGAAGAAAAAAGTGAGGTTAGTTTATGAAAATAATTAAAGTTGATTTACCAGATCATTCATACAACGTGGAAATTGAAAATGGTGTTTTGAACTGTACCGGTCAGTTGGTTTCCAGTATTTGGTCAAAACGAAAAATTGCTCTGGTCAGTGATAGTAACGTTGCACCACTCTACCAAGATCGGGTTGCTGACGCGTTGGAAAGTGTTGGTTTCACCGTTCACAATTACCAATTCCCAGCTGGCGAGGCCTCTAAATCACTCGAGGTTCTTGGGGATTTAACCCGCGAAATGGCGGCTGATGGCTTCAATCGCGATGATGGGGTGATTGCGTTGGGTGGCGGCGTTACGGGTGATCTGGCAGGGTTCCTGGCCGCAACTTACATGCGCGGCATTAGCTTGATTCAGATCCCAACGTCATTGCTGGCACAGGTCGACAGTTCAGTTGGTGGTAAGACTGCTGTGGACTTAGATAACACGAAGAACATCATTGGGGCGTTCTACCAACCTGATTTGGTGATCATTGACCCAGAAACCTTGCAGACGTTAACAACCCGCGACCTGGTTGAAGGTTACGGAGAAATCGTTAAGGTGGCTGCCTTATCAGACGGTGATCTTTGGAAATTGGTTCAGTCAATCAATTCACCGGCAGACATTCTCGCCAATGCCAAGGAGCTCAGTATTCATTCAGTTCAATACAAAGCCAACGTGGTTATGGGAGATGAAAAAGAAGGCGGCTTGCGGCAACTACTCAACTTCGGTCATACGATCGGTCATGCCGTTGAAGCCTTGGCTGATGGCGATCTGCGTCATGGCGAAGCAGTTAGCATCGGGATGGTTGCGATCACCCGAATCTTCGAAGAAAAGGGCTTATCTCGTGAGGGCTTAACTCAAACCTTGATTGACCGCCTAGAAGCAGTTGGCTTGCCGGTCACTACACCACTCTTAGAATCCCAAGCAGTTTTCGATAAGATTAAGAACGATAAAAAGAATCGCGATGGTCATCTGAACTTGATTTACGTTCATCAAATTGGTGGGCCGGCAATCAAATCGATCCCTAGCGATAATATCCAGGACTTTTTAGATATTAAGACTATTAAGGCGTAATTGTTTCATGTGGAACATTTATACAAAGTAAAGGGAGCACTTCATTTTTGGAGTGCCCCTTTAGCATGGTAAGTGTTTCTAATTTGAATTATCCTGAGTTAATAATTTAGCAACGTTAATAGTTGGCATATTATATCCAGGAAATTCGTTAGACGTCGTTGTTAGTGTTGCAATGATTGCACGAGCGTAAGGGTAAAGAATTGCCACTGCATTGTGACGCACGAAAGTGTCGATACCAATATTAGTATTATCCTCATCTGGGTTGTAGGTAAAATTGCCAATGATCGAACAGCTGACTTGAAATGGCATGGAACCTTTTTCCAAAGAACCGATCATAACAGTTAGTGTAATATTGATGTCATTATCAGTTATGTCGATTTTTGTCGTGATCTTCGGATCTAATTCGATTTGCTTATTGGCTGGTTGATAGTGGGCATTTCTTTTGTATGCCATCTCCTGAACTTTATAACCATTGAATCGTAGAATACTCATTAAGCAGCACTTCCTAACTCTCTTGATTTACCAAAGGATTGGGGATCAGCGTCCAGAGATTTAGTGGTATACAAATCGTTAGTTGGAGAATATGTGGGTGAATTATCAAACGCACTTGTCAGTGGCTTCTCAAAATCATTTCGCCAATTATCGGGTAGCTGGTGATGACTCTTGTAGTCATCTCGAGCAGCTTCAAAAAGTATTTCTTGATATTTTGCCTGAACCCGTTGATTATTTTCGATTTGGGTTAATGATGACGAACCGATCCCCAAGATATATGCAAATTCTCTTACAGACAATCCTAAATTGTGACGTAATTCTCTAATTTCTCCGGAAGTCATATAATTCTTACGTTTTCGGTAGGCGGTAAAACTGTTCCTAACGTTTTCCATCGGATCGGAAAAATCTCCCCATAACTCTCCGTTAGCATCTTGCCAGTAATGATTTATAACTAACAAGTCGTTTATATCTCTGACCTTCACAATCTCAGGCTTCCAAACTTCGGTGTATATTTCGGTGGTATCCAATTCCGGATTATAAAATGCTTTTTTAAGATTCATTTTGTTACCTCGCTTTATATTAAGATGAATGATTTTCAAGTTAGCGATACGGAAAATGGAGTGGGTAGTCAGCTATATGAAATGAAATCCACATTACGATGCCATTAGGCCTATCCTGAAACTTTAAGTAACAAGGATGATCGTTAATTGTAAGTCCAAATACCCAAATATTTCCCGGTATGGCATGATCATCTAATTGAGGCCCAGAAACATAATCCCGCCACTCTATGTGATTATAAATCAAGTCGAACGCAATGCTTTGAGTGATTCCTAATTCTGTTAATGTTAATAGATTTTTACGACGAGTACTAAGTTTCCAATAGTTGCGCCTTTTTTGAATATCTATAATTATTTTTTTAATGTCATTGATATTGGTCAATGGCTTCCACATCCAAACTACATTATCTCTCGTTATTATAACATGCTTGTATCTCCTGAGATACAAACATGTTATGAAACTTTTTCTATAAATCAAACATACCATATCAATGGTAGATATTTAAATTGTGACAGAGGCTGTCTTCAAAACCATTAATTTATTAGTAAGCAGCCAATGGTCATGTTATAATGTGGTTATGAAAAAGAAGCCCTGTGGTAACAGGACTTCTCATGCAAGCCGCTTTAAAGACGGTGGCATTAGTTAAAGAATGATTTTAGGTCACCCTGTAACCGGCCAAAGTTACGCAGGGCGGCTTTTTATTTTTGGTGCTTGTCGATATAACTGAGCAGCGTGATTAAGAACGTGCCGAACAGAAATACCAACGAGAGTGCCTGAAAGACGCTCATTGACTGTGAAACCTTCCTGAAGATTACTCCATGTTCCCATAGACCTCACCTCGTAAGGGAGAAGACAGCCACCGCCCATAAAACTTCTTGCTTGATTTATGATACAGGGGAACAAGAGTGCTAGCCAAGTACTAAAGTCAACCACTCCTGAATTTATTCAGGAGTGGTTGACAATAACCGCTAGCTGACCTATACCCCCAAAGTTAAAGTAACAACTTTAGCTTTGGAGGTATTTTTGATGACTAAAATTTCAAAAGAAACTAAATTACGTGCGTTAACTGAATATTTTGCTGGTCAAGGAAGTTCACTTGGCATTGCCCTTAAAACTTCCTGCCTAAATTATATTAATCAATGAGAATCATCAACATCTGAGGTTGGGCTATGGTGGTCAATTCGATGACGAGCCTCTTTATAAACAATCTTATCTTCTCGCTTCCCAATTCCAACAATATCAATTACTTTGTTAAGACTGGGATCTTTGCGGAAAATGATTCTGATACCTAAATCACGATGTTTAATTTCTCGACAGCCCGCCAAATTTCCGGTTAGCGGTTTGCCAGCTTGCATGCCCTGAACTTTGATCCGTTTTAAACCTTTATTAACAACTTTAAGCTGAGAACCATCAAGATGCTGCTTTTCTTTTGCAGCTTGCCGGAAATACTTGAGGTGGTGTTCACGCGGCGTACTCATTCCCACCCGTCGTTTTCATTAAAGTCAATCTTATCAAGGGTGTCACCGTCAACTTCCTGTTCATCAACTAAGCCAGGATTTTTTTCAGTTAAACGCTTTTGAATTTCTAAATCATATAGTTTATCTTGCAGTGCCTGATTATCATTAACAAGTTGTTCGTAATCTTCAACAGACAATACCACTCCAGCTGGTGTATCTCGATTAAAAACATAGAGTCCGGTTTTTTTGTTTTTTGCTTCTTCGAAAGCTCTGGCTGGTGATTTCTTTAGGCTGGTCATATTTGTAGTCGGAACATTTAAAGTTTTCATGACAACTCCTCCAATCTTTTATGTTATTATAACACTTATAAGCATACTTTTAAATGATTTAATAGGCATCTTTTAATAGCCCGTTATAGAAACTTATAGATGATCGTTTAAATAATCGGGTCATCAAAAGATAGCAAAATCTGAAAAAATCAAGGATTCATGACTAAAACAACTCATGAATAATGATTACTACATCTCGGGATCTAGGAAGATGTCTTTCTGTCCAACTTCTCCTAACCGTGATATAATGTAAACACAAAAAGGAAGTTCCGCACTAACAGAACTTCCCGTGTAGAGCCGTATAAGACGGTGGCATATTAATTAGTTATAAAATAACCGCTAGCTTGCCGGAGCTAAGGCGGCTATTTTTTTTGCTGACTTTTGATCAGCTCAACAACTAGGACAATTAGGTTAATGATCAATAGACCAGTCCCAATCGCTAGTTGTAAAGCGTCCGAAACGGACACTTAGGCTATTCCTTTCCCAGAATGTGAGCTTATTGTTTTCCACCATAAGCACCACCTCCTCTTTAAGGAAATAGTCACCGCCTTAACTTCTTTACAGACTCATATTATACAGGATAAGCTGTTAAAATATACATGAAGACGATCTTTCTGTCCCAATTATCTTAACCATGATATAATATAAACACAAAAAGGAAGTTCTGCACCAACAGAACTTCCCGTGTAGAGCCGCTTAAGACGGTGGCAATTAACGTTGATTAAATAACCGCTAGCTTGCCAGAGCTAAGGCGGCTATTTTTTTTGCTGACTTTTGATCAGCTCAACAACTAAGACAATTAGGTTAATGATCAATAGACCAGTCCCAATTGCTAGTTGTAAAGCGTCCGAAATGGACATTGAGGCTACTCCTTTCATCAGGATTTGTGTGCGTTATCGGCTTAACACCATAAGCACCACCCCTTTACCAGGAAATAGCCACCGCCTTAACTTCTCTACGAATTAATATTATACAGGATAAACTGCGACAACCCAGACTTTCAATCTAATTATTTTATGGGTAAGTGTCCACTTGTCATATTACAATGTCGATAGAAAAAGGAGCCCTGCTGGAACAGGACTCCCCGGAACTTCCCCTAGGATTATCAGCTTCCAAGTTTCTAGCTTTATCGATTGATTACTTTAACATATTTGGTATTGCCAGTAATGTAACCACCAGCAATGTGATATCTTAATGAGCCCGTCTTGGTGATGCTATTAGCGTGTGAGAAATCGTAATTCTTAATTCGAATCCTAGTGCCACGCTTGATATGCTTGTTACGTTTGGTTAAATTAACGGTCTTATAACGGTTAATGTTCTTCTTGGTCTTGATATAACGAGGCATCTTATGTTTGCCCATCTTAACCAACTTGCGATTGCCAGTAATGTAGTTTCCGTTACTCAATACATAACGAGTGGTTAAGTTATGGTGGACAAACTTAGTCACATGCAGGACAGTACCTTGCTTGTAGTTGCGAACTTTCTTGGTTAAGTTGGCCTTCTTATAAGCGTTAACGCCCCTGGGATTAATGACGGTGAGTGTCTTGTGGTTACTTTGATAGTACACAGGGCGGACATAATTCCAACTAGCGGTGATGTAACCAACTAAGCCATCTGTTTTGCTGGCGTGATTCACATCGCGGACTTTATATCTTAATTTACCAGTTGCTGATCTCCGGTAACCTGTGACCACAAACATTGGCCGGTAAGGACGAGGCTTCTTTGAGTAATTGGCTTTTCGAGCAGCCTTCGTGAAATTGGCGTTTTTATAGAGGTACATTTTTCGTAATGAATAAACGGCTTGGCCCACAAAACTTTCTTTGGTAGGAGTTGCTGGCTGCGATTCGGTTTTTGATGGGACTGTTGACTCACTGCTTGGCGTAACAACCGGGTTTGTGTCAGGCGTAACGCTTGGGGTATCGGGATTAACCGGCGTGGCATTCTTCTTGTAAACGACGGTAATTGTCCCACCAGCCTCTGGGATGACAATTACCGTCGACAACTTTACGATCGTTGACGGTATAGCCCGGAATGGTTGGGACTTTGACCTTGTCGCCCGCATAGCCTTTACCACTCGAATCTTTGTTCAACGATTGACCATTTTCATCAACTGGATGAATGGTGTAATTGATTTCGGAGGCGATGGTATAGGGGAGGAAATAATCGATGACATCAAGGTTTGATCTTCCATACCGAGCGAGCATATAATACGAATACGTATTAGGACCGTTGTTAATAACCGGAAGGTCAAGATTCCATGGTTTCGATGTAGCGTTACTGGGCACCACTTGTTCGGCGAGCCCAGTAAACGTTATATCATCACCCATTATCGTTTGGGTTCCAGTCGGTGCAGCTGGGCCCTGAGCACCGTTTTGCCAAACTTCTAATTGCCGGTAGGTTCCACCACCGGGAATGGGATAACCCAATGCGGTGCGTGCCAACATAATATTTTTAGCATCATAGGGGGCACCAACGGCAGAATTTGTGGAATTCTTAGGCAATGCATCAGTAAAAATATTTTTCCAGGTGTAAGAATTACCATGCAGCGTTATAGCTGGAAGAACGATCCTCTGATCGGACCAAGCAAAATTTTGTGTATAATTATTAGCATCAAGCACATTTAGGTTGGCAATACAGTTACCACTAACGTCCAACCAGGTTACATTTGGAAGATGTTGATGGTCAATGGGTGAAACATCTGTAATTCGATTGCCAGATAAATTAATGTACTCTAAATGAGTCAAGCCCTCTAGGGGGGTTAAATCAGTGATATCACCCCGGTAAAATTTTGACCCATAACTTAAATTGGCTGCAAGTTTTATTTTTTTTAAGTTAGTAGCAAGTTCCAGTCCTTGCAAAGAATAATTGCCTGGATTGACCTCTGGCTCGATGGCACCGTTGCTATTTTCGGCGACAGTGTCCAAGTTGTTATAGGTTTGGTCCTTGCCGGAGGTGCCGGGATCCCAAGTCAACGAGGTCAATTGACCCAGCGCAGTTGTAAAATCCGCTGTACTAATAGTATCTAGCGTGGCACTATTACTCACCAAACCCTGCTCCTTCATATTATACAGAACAAGTTCCTGTAATTTCTGATTTGGCATAATATCAGAAATGCTCTGGTTAGCTGTTGAATCAGCCTGAGCGACGACTGTAACTGGCGTATTTGTAACCTGGGTGACAGTCGTTGTTAATAAAATAGTTGAGCACATTAAGATAAGTGCCGCCAACAAATGCTTTTGTGATCTCATTGTCATTCTCCCCCTCAAGAAACGTTAGCTCTGTCTGACTCAGTTCTATATTTCCAAGCTGACCACTTCTAGTTAACATAGTTATTATAATTTTATTATCCTTCAATTGTCAATTCGGTGAACTGCGAGCTAATCTAATGAGTTGATTAGTTAACAGACAATCGACATGTTGGGGTGCAATAAGGTGAACTGCTCTGTTATTCGTGGCAGAGTAGTTCACAACAGAGCAAGTTACAATCATAAGCTGGTAATTAATTACGCTTAGACATTTAATAAGGTAAAATATTAAGCACAGAAAGGGTGATTCAAATGACAGTTGTTTTAACCCAAGGTGATTTCCGCTCACACTTAAAAAAGTATCTTGACCAAGTCAATGATGATGACGAAACCGTCTACATTGTTCGCTCGAACAATCGGTCAGTTGCCGTTATTTCTCAGGAAAAAATGGATTGGTATGAACGTGCTTTGCGGGCCAAAGAAGGGTCGCTGGAGCATGCCATTGCTCGAGATCAGCTGATTAATCGGCATGTCTTGCCGGATGATGAAATTGTCGAATCCGATGACCATTATTGGGATCGGTTCAAGTCATGAAAACCCATTATTCTGCGGTAGTTGATTGTGTGCCTTATCTAATATGATTCTTGAGTCACTGATTAGATTCAAATAACTAAGGGTACCCATAGACGTACATATATAGGTACGCTATAATTTGGGTGAGTTAGAGATATCTATTGGAACCTAATCCTCAAAAGGAGATGTTTTTATGGCGATTTATACACCAAGCTCATTCAGGAAGAACTTATTTCAAGTTCTTAAATCAGTTTTAGACACTAATAATGAAGTTGAGATTGCAGTCCAGGAAAAAGATCAGCCTGTTCGCAAAAGTGTGGTGTTGATTGATAAGGAACGACTGGATCAATTAAAAAAAGAAGCAGAAGTGGATAAGCAAAGTTTTTATGATACAGCCGATGCTAAGGAAGCTTTACGGGAAGCTTTAAGTGGTGAGGTAAAGACCATTGGCGATGGCAGTCTCCATGATTTTGAAAAATGGATTAATCAATTAGAAGATGAGGCTAAGCAGAACCGCTAAATTTGATCGACAGCTTGAGAATGATTTTTTGAAATCTAACCTTCATAATTATAGATAATACAAAGCCGTCGAGCTCTCGTTCGACGGCTTTGTATTATCCTCACATATACGGATAGCACGCGATACTGGTGATTAGTATTAAGAATTAATGGTGCTAATTGCTGACTAATTGGAAGATTTTAAAGCTTTTTCGATACTTAATTTGGTTTGTCATCATCTGATAGCAACATTTCTAATAATTTTTTGGGGTCGTCGGTTCCCGGGAGGTTTGTTTTTCCTTGAATTGCCTCAATTGCTTCTTTAATTCCAGCCATTGTGTCTTGGTTTGGAATCATGAAGTGTTCTGGCAAGCCTTCGTTAGCGACTGAAGTCAAGGTTGCTCTTACAAATTCGGAAATGGTCAATCCTTGCTTCTTAAGCTGGGACTCGGCCTTTTCCTTAATATCAGGATCGATTCGGACGTTGATGCGTGGTTTAGTTTTAGCAGATGCCATTAATATCACCTCGTTGTCTAAATTGTATGACATTTGGTGCACGTGGTCAAACATGATGAACGATTACAAAAATGATTTCCCACTTACAAAAAATCACCAACAAATAAATACAATTATCCAAATTAACTTCTTAATAATATCTTAATAACAGGTTGAGCCTTGCCACAGCACGGTTCTCAAATCAGGCCTCACAAAAATGGATGCTAATAGTCAAAAATTAGCATCCATTTTTATATTTTTTATTTTCGCAAAAAAGTGCGGACAAAACGCGTCTGATACATATAGATATATATAATCGTTTATTTAGAATTAAAAGTGTAAATAAATAACCGTTAATTCATATTGAGGAGATACCTATTCTAGGTCATCAAGATGGCGGGGTAAGTTCCGGACGGTTTTTCATCTATTTATAGCAACTATTTTATTTGGATGGGAGGAATTAATGATGTCAGAAGCTGAGGGAGCGGCACGGCAAGTTCAAAACTACGCTGAAGTCCACTTTGAGAACCTGGACGGCGATCAATTGATGGAACCGCAAAAAATCTTCCGCGCCATTAGTGAGGAATACCGGATCGCGCTCCCAATATTAAATGGCTACGTGCTTGTCAACAAGCCACAACGCCTTTCACGGCTGATGGGAACTGAACCGGCGATCATCAAGCTGGTCTATGGCAAGATTGGCTCACTTCACGTTTATCATGGCCTAACCGATATGACCGGGGAATTGGTGCCGTTAAAAAATGGTGATCAACCAGATGAGGTCGCGCCAGTTCAATTACCGGCTGTCGATGATCAGCATCACTATTACGTGTTGGACGACGAGGGGCTTGGCGAGCGGATTGATGACGTGAACCATTATCAACCGAACAGCCCAACTGCCAAAACGAGTCTGGTGAGCTTAACCGATGAAGAAAAGCAAAAGGTTGACCGGATGGAGCACGAGTTAAGCGAAGGTAATAATGAAAGCATTCTCAACATTGAGGATCTTAAGAGTGAGCTAGAGAAGCCAATGACAGAATCGATGAGTGCTGACGAGCAGCAAGCACAACCTGATGATCAGCCAGCGCGATCTTCTGCGAGTGATTTGCAAGCGAGCCAGCCAAAACAACCGGAATCAAAACAAGCAACGAGTGAAGCAAGACGGCCAGTCCACTTGCAGCCACAGTATCCAACTGATAATCAACC
Source organism: Lentilactobacillus sp. TOM.63 (assembly GCF_030361045.1). Taxonomy (NCBI): domain Bacteria; kingdom Bacillati; phylum Bacillota; class Bacilli; order Lactobacillales; family Lactobacillaceae; genus Lentilactobacillus; species Lentilactobacillus sp. TOM.63. The sequence goes on along the minus strand of NZ_JAUCAP010000004.1, from coordinate 29,259 downwards.
AGCAGCTCATGAACCAAACCAACCGCAAGTTGACGAACCACAAAGCCAGCAATCAAGTGAAGCACCAGCAACTAAATCCCAAGCAGCCACGGCAATTCACCAAGCTCATCAAGCGACGCCGATCACGCTATTGGCCCAGGCGCTCGGCCTCATCTGCCAGAGCTTGGAAGCAACCAGTGACCAACAAGAAATTGCTGATCTGGCGCAATCCGCTGGCCAGATGTTAACCGCAATTCGCACGTTAACGAAGCTGAACAATTAATGACTTTAATCTAAATAAAGGAAAATGGGGGAACTGATATGAATACAGAAACAGATAACATCGACACCTTGACCCGCATGACGCCCGTTAAAGTGTTAAGTCAAAATATGAGCACGATTGCCCAAGCAATTGATGATGCCGCTACCGATGGTAATCAGCAACAGGTGCTCCAATTGGTTGATAGTGCCGAATCATTACTGAAAGCAATCTCGAAGTTGAACCAATAATGGCTCGGCTTAAAGAGAAGAGGGATGAATATGATGGAAACTGATTCAGTGAAGCAAACCGAACCGGAGAACGCGCCAGCTCAAAGCGAGTCCCAATCGGAAGGGATTATGTCGTTTAAGACTTCCGGCTTCAACCAGCGGCTGCAGTCGTTCATGGATCAACCGATGGATCCGGCGCTTGAACATCGTTTCGCGGCCTCGCTGCTCGAAATGAAATTCTACGCCCCGGTTCAAACTGGCCGCCGAGCTGCTTCATCCAGGCAGCCTAAGCCGGCGTTCACCTTGTCGGTGGCTGTGACCACCTACTTGGCGGACGGCCAAAAGTATATTCCAGTGTTCACTGACCTAGCCAAAATGCAAAAATTCCTTGCCGGCACGCCCAATTTGGATCCATTCCGATCCTTTGAGTTCACCAGCAAGGAATTGATGGCTGAAGCCAAACAGTTCAGCCTGCAGGGAATCTTGATTAACCCAGGCGTTCAGAGCTTCCCATTAACTCAGGAGTACTGGGATTACATTCACAAGGTCGCCCCGGTCGTCGTCACCCACAAGCAAGATGACGACTTCAAGTTCAAGTTGATTAACCCAACGCCGACTAAGCTTCAAGAGGCACTGCGCCGGCCATTGACGCATATCCATAAAGCAGAAGCGGCCTGGCTGATCAAATTAAAGCCTAAAAACGACAGCACGTATCAATTTGCGGTCTTAGTTGACTACCGGGGCAAGCCCGAAACATTTGAAGCCAAGGTGTCCCGCAAGTTAGCCGTTGCCGCGCACCGCTACCTCCCATATGGGTCTGACATTATTGTCGGCCAGCTGGAAGGCGAACTGGGTGATGAGGTGAAACACGATGTCGATGCGTTCTATAAACGCAGTGGTTGGTTGTTGTAGGGAAGAGGGATGAGTTTCTCATGGAAAAATATGGCCGCGAAGTTCCCAGCCGGCGCCAAATCAAAAAGCAACGCGCATTAGTTGCTAAGTCGGTATCACACGCCAAGCAGCAGTCGGCAATTAGAATTCACGAACTAAAAACAACGGTTGAAATTGATGGGGTTGTTGACGTGGGAACCTATCCACGAATTAAGAAAATCGCAGAATAAGAATGTCCGAGGGGGTATTAAAATGAATCGATACAATTACAATTCAAGACTATACAAAGATAGCTTGGAGAAACAGGAACATTACAAGTTATACAAGAAGGGTAAATTATGGTTAGTTGCCGGCATCTCAGTCTTCACCTCTGGGTTGTCATATACCATGTTGTCCTCACATCCGGTGCACGCTGACACCACCGCCACTTATAATGGCGATGATGCTCAAGCTGCCAGTGATTCCGGTACAGCAACGGCGACCGCAACCAAGCCAGTGACCGCCACTGCCACCAGTGAAAGTAATGATAGCACTCAAAGCAGCACAACAGCCACAACGCCAGCTGCCAATAGCTCAAGTACCACGACTGGCGACCAAGCTTCATCAACCAATTCAGCCGCAACCACTGGTTCAACTGACAGCACCAACAGCTCAACCACTGGCACCACAGATCAAACCAATGCCGCAACCACTGGTACTACTGACAATTCAACTAAGGTAACTTCTCAAAAGAAAACCACCAAGGTAAATAAAAAGGTCAATAGTCAGCTCAAAGTTAAAAAAGTCACTTATAAGAAGTTAACTAAATACAACAAAAAGTCAGCCCAATCAATTGTCAATCGAGCTAACAAGATTATGAAAGCGACCCAAACGCAAATCAACAAGGGCAATCAATTAGCCAACGCCAAAGAAAATGACAACATTCCTCAAGACGAAGCCTTAACCGCGATTGGTACCCATCAAAAGGCTCAACAAGCTCAAGTCTTGAAGACCATTAAGGCGGCCCAAAAGATCGCTGTTAAGAACCAAAAACAAGCAACGACCAAGTTGAATTCAGCCTTAACGGTGGTCGCTAACATGCACACTGAATTGAATCAAGCCACTGCCTTGGTCTCAGCTGATAAGAAGGGGGTTAAGGCCCACGTGGTTGCTAACGCCAAAGCAGCTTACAACGATGTCAGCGTCCCCAATGGAACTTCCGCCAAAGTCGATGATTACGGGGATTTAATCATCACCACTGGCAACACCAAGAGCTACAACAAAGTACTAGCCAACTTACATAAACAGGGGTTGACGAAGAGTTTCAGACAGGTAGTGGATCCGGCGCAGGCGGCTAGTTTGACGTTTACGAATTCCAATTGGCCAGACGGCACACCGATGGTAAAAGTAAATGCAGATGGTTCAGCGACGTTTGTTATGGATCGCCAACCTTCATTTTATCAAAATGTTTCTGTAAAGTTTTCTTATACTGGGAATAAAGGAGATACATTTCATGTTACTCTTCCCGCCTCTTTAGCTGGAAGTCAAGGGTACGCCGCCCAGTCACAAGCTACTGGGAATCCTGTGCGAACAACTAATAAGGATGGTTCTGTTAATTATACTTGGACCGTGAACTCGGATGGTGAAACATCGTCGCAAACAATCAGCTCAAACTTGGTTGGATTTGCTAATTATGATTATCCGACTGAATCCGAAATGGGAAACTATACACCCGCAACGGGAGCAATTGGTGGGCCTACCGGTTCTGTTGCAGATCAAACGTTACTTCCATTTACGTATGGCGGGACTAATCTTGATGATAAAGTAACTAGTATTACGCTTCAAAATGCCACTAAAATTACTAAATTATCACTAACTGAAGCAGTAACGGATAGTACACAACCCAAAGTAAAGAATGTGGATTATATTTACGCACTAACTCCCACACTTAATGGGGGTGGTATGTCCCTACAATTAAACTTTAATGACGTTAATATTGCTGTGAATGTTCCGTCAACATTTACTTTAAATGTTGAAAAGACTCAACAGTATATGGCGCATTATTCCGGACTTAATTCAGCGGCTGTCCAAGTTGCACAGCCGGGTGGGGTAGGAACGCCTATTATTTTTTCAACTAAAGATGGTAAAAGTTATAGTGCAAGTAGTAGTTTATGGTTTATAGGATCATACGGAAAGTCAACAACTAATGGCCCCCAGGCCTTTAGCCTTGGAAAGGTTACTTACTCAAAAAATTTCGGGGATGTTACAGCCCCAATTGCAGCCGATAATGGCGGGGAAAGTAAGTTAACCGCAAAAACATCGTCGTTAAATGGATTGGTTACATTTGACGGCGCAAGTAATAAGTTGAGTGAAAATGTGGCAGATACAGCTACAAAAGCAGTATCAAGTACAATCTATTTAGCTAATAATCAAAGTAAGTTGATTATTGGAAATAAAATATCAAATGTTTTAAATAATTTTGGAATAACGGTGACTGGACATGAACCTTTAAATGCAACCATGGAAATGGCGGTCCCTGATAGCGTTGAATCAACTGGTTTGTATGTCCCACTATTAACCAAAGCTTACAGATCATGGGCTTCTGGTGATAGTTATGATGTCAAGATAAACTTTACAAATGGGACATCAAAAGAATTCAAAGATGTCAAGGAAGGAACAACCCTCTCAACACTTCCCCAAACAGGTTCGGTCAATACAACAACAATGTTTAATTTACCAGTGGGTGCTTCAGTAAAGAGCTATGACATTACGCCTAATTTCACGCTGAATCCTGGAGATATGTTGTATTCAAAAAGGAATGCTGGCGGTGAGTTGGACAATGCACTGCCAACTGAGAACGACGTTCAAGCCACTTCATTTTCGACACTAGGTTATGTTAAGGACGGAGTAGCAGATCAATCTAAAGTACCGTTTGTTTTAACAACAACGGATAATGACACAGGGAAGGTGGTAGACTCTATTACCCAGTCTGCCACTGCACTTGCATCGGCGCCAATTTCTTTAGATGTAACGCCTAATAATTCAGCCCCATTGACTCCATCTTCTCAGTTTAATGTTTTGATCGGTGATGGAACTAAAGCAGCGTATACTAACCCTAATCTGAACGCAAATGGATTCTTTGTTAATAACCAACCAAATGCTTATTATGATTCTACTGTCATAAACAACCCTTCTCCCAAAGATGAAAATGATATGCCAGGGTACAATGGAGTGGCTTTAACAAAAAAGGATCCAGTATTTTATGTTACGGTACCAAAACAAACACAAGTTGTTCCTCAAACTAATGGACAAATATTTGCTCAAAAAGGTGCTGGCTGGAGTGGTGTTACTGTTACCCCCAAGGTTACTAAACTTGCAAATGCGGATGGGCAGACCGTCTATAAAATTGATTACACTGGTACAGGGATTGAGTGGAATCCTAGCAGTATGGCTTTAAGCATTCAATTTCAAGTTAATGCAGATGCGCTAACTGGCCTACAGTCGTTTCAAAATACCGAATCCGTTACAGATACCTATAACGGTATATCATATGATGTTCCATCTGCGACTAAAGGTGGTAAAGACGGGGAGTCAAACAGTGTTGTGATGCTTGCTGGTGATGACACTGATAGTAATAGAAGTTCGTATAGTAATCTATTCAATCAAAGTAACGCTCAAGACTTATTTACTACTTTAACGGACTCAGAAGGAAATACGACCAAAGTATCTGGACTTAGTTCTTTCAACGGCTGGGGAAGTAATGGCCTTGGTGCTGCTTTAGGAAGCAATTTTGGGGATTTACTATTAATTAGTGCTCCCCAATCCATGATCCTCAGCGGAGCCATTCAAGATAACCAAAGCTTTGGCTCGACGTACAGCACTAACGGTGTTAATAACCCGATGAAGAACGACGCCCAATCGATCCGATTACGGTTAGCAAACAACATGTCCGACACTAAGACTAATATTGGTGGGATTATTAATCTACCTACTGAAGTCACCGCTAATAAGGGAGATACGCCAGGTAAGTTTGCGCTTCAATTAACTGGTGCTGCCACTGAGGGTAAGAGCGCCGCAGGTGATACCACCACGACATTATATTCAACTAGTCCATTGGAACTAACTGATGGCGGAAAGAGTGTCACCTTAACTAGTAATGGGCACAAATACTACTTCAACACTAAGGATGGAACCAACACAACTACTGCGGATGATTTGATGACTGCTGATAAGGTTGGTACAAAGTGGAGTAGTATTGTTGGAATTGTCACTTCGATTTCTAAGCTAGCTTCTCAAGATATGGCTAATGTCATCTTGCCAGTTAAAGATCCGGATAGTTTGAACGATCGTGGTAAGCAAGTAACTATTCCAACTTACTTCCGAGTTGATGGTCTGGGTAATGTCAACGGTTCAATCACTGATTCATTTACAACAACTGCTCACATTAAGAACGTTGATCAGGACGGTAAGGTCATCAATGGTTTCCCTGGTTCAGATGGTGGCTATACTGATGACGGAACTGCCACACCACCAGTCGGAGTTGCTGGTTCTAAGATTTTGAATAACATTCCCACCATTCCGGGGTACGTCCTCACGACAACCGATGGCGATACCACGATTAAGCTGGATGGATCATCAACGTTAGTCAACCACTTCCAAGTAGACAAAGCGAACTTGGTAACTCAAGGTCCTGGAACGGCTGCTGCTAAGGTGATCGATACAGCCTTAGGTAATGATGATACTAAGAACCCTAATACGGGTGCCAAGACAGCAACGGGGACCAACGACATTACGTTCAAGACAACGGATACTGATTTAGCTAAGACTGGTACTTATAAGGTTACTGGTCCAGATGGCAAGACTTACGATACTTTAGCTGCCGCATTAACCGCCAATCCAGCGTTCGATCTGAACTCTGATGCTAAGGGTGCCACCCAGACATTCACGGTAACTTATACTCAGACCCCAGTCGATAAGGATGCTGTCGTTCTACAACCTAAGCATAAATTTTATGATGGCGATGCTTCGACTGATCCAACGATTTTTGATGTTAAGTTGAATGACGATTTAGTTGCGCCAACCGATGGTTGGACTGCCGATGACTTTGATACAACTGGCATTGATAGCCAGAATGTTGATAGTTACGACATTAAGTTGAGTACCAAGGGATTAAGTGATCTGCAAGCTGCTAACACAGCTAAGACGATTACGATGGACGATGTGACGAATACGCAGTTCACGATCAATAAGCGACCAATCACAATTACTGGTCCAACGGTAAGCAAAGCATACGATGGTCAGCCATATACAGATAAACTGACGGCGACAATTGACGGTATGCCAACTAAAGATACGGCAAAGCCGGATGCCCCTAAATATCAGTTTGGAGATATTAGTCAGGATATTAAGGTTGGTGAGTACGCAATTGAAGTTACCGGTAAGGATACCGATAATCCAAATTATGATATTACGTATAAGCCAGGTAAGTTGACAATTACTGATGCCCAAACTTACAAGTTAATCGTGAAGTACGTTGATGAAAAGGGTGAAGACGTTGCCCCATCAACCACAACAGCGGACTTAAAAGATGGCGATAAGTATACATCTAAAGCACTTGTCGTTCAGAAGTACTACCTGATCAAGACGCCAACTGATGCGAATGGGACAATGACCAACGGTGACAAGACGGTTACCTACGTTTACAGATTGATTGGTAAGTATATTGCCGAGTTACCAACTGGTGGTGATCAGGACATTTCGATTTATCCAAATGATCCTGATGATCCAGCCAAGATCACGACGCCAACGACGGGGATCATTCCTTATATTGATGGTTACAAGGCAGTGGATGCCGATGGGAACGACTTAGTTCAGGCTGATAAGGCTGACGCAACTAAGGGTTACTTACCACCAACAGCGCCTTATGCAACGCCTGATAAGAACACGTATATTCACTATGTAAAGGCTAGTCAACCGACGCAACCGACTCAGCCGACTCAGCCAACACAACCAACGCAACCGACCCAGCCAACACAGCCGACGCAACCAACTAGTCAGCCAACACAACCAACGCAACCGACTCAGCCAACACAACCAACTAGTCAGCCAACACAACCAACACAGCCGACTCAACCAACGCAACCGACCCAGCCAACACAGCCGACCCAGCCAACACAGCCGACGCAACCAACTAGTCAGCCAACACAACCGACGCAGCCGACTACGCCAACACCAAACCAGCCAACGACTGTTACTAATCAGCCGGCTAAGCCAGGAAATGGTCGTAACAACAGTAGCAGTAATGAGCCAGCTAAGCTTGGTAATGCCCGAGTTAACACCAACACTCAGCCAAAGCGGTTGTCGAATGAGCCTGTTAAGGTTGCTGGTGCATATGGTCCAGCGAAGGTTGCTGCACAACCAGCTGATAATCTGAATAAACAAGCTTCAAGTCAACAATTAGCCCAGAAACGATTGCCACAAACTGGTGACGATCAAAATGAAGGGGCTGTAATCTTGGGTGTCGTGGGAATGTTAAGCACGATTGGCTTGGCGGCATTGCGGAGAAAGCGACACAACTAGTTTCTTTCGAAGCAATGCAGCTAGTGAATCATTCCGTTCCCCCTCATAACGGTAATGGTTCACAATGCCGATGAATCGCGCCGTTTCCCCTGATGGGGCGATCCGTTAACCCAAATTACTGAGCAGGTGGTAATGCCACCTGCTAATACATAGAATGCTTTAGATAGAATTTTCCTACTATTATAAATGTTAGGTAGGAGCACATAGAACACTAATCCAATATTACTGAGGGGTAATTTTGAAAATCGATGAAATAGAGGGTGTCACGATATGAGACGGTATCAATATGATCAAATTACAAATACAGAACCTAGTGTGACCAGGTATAAGCTCTATAAGGCCAAGAAGCAATGGGTCGTTCAGGGGATGACGACCGTTGCCTTACTACTGGGGGTGCATGAAGCTCAGGTTCACGGGGTTCCTGGCTTGATAGCGCCAGATATCACAACAGCGCATGCAGATACGCTTACTGATCAAGCGGAGCCAACGAATGATTCTCCTACAACAACCACTCAAAATGGCCAGCAGGATGAGCAAAATAATGATCAAGCAACCAGTACCCCAACCGCAACAGTTGCAACTAAAACTGTTGTGAATACACAAGACGAGTCTGAAACTGATCAGGAAACTGTTAATAATCCGGCAACTGCTTCAACGACTACGACTAACAATAACAATGCACCCCAAGCAGTGCAGGCAACGACGGGTTCGGTCACTCCGGCTACTTCGGTAAATACTGAAAGCACGAATAATGAGGCTGCTGCAAGTCAAAAAACATCTAAAAAGAATGTCACTGCGGTCAAGGCAACGGTTCAAAAAGTTGCGACACCTAAAGTAAAGCGTGCAACGGACTTTAATAAGCAGGCTGCAAAGATGACGGCGCAGGCTCAAAAAGTCGCTGATAACGTTAAGGCTGTGGTTAAGGCAGATACTCAACAAGCCAACGCTAAGAGCGACGATAATGTGGTTCACGATTCTGGTTTAGATGCGATTCAAGCCCACGTCAATAGTGAATTAAAGCAAGTAAAGGCAACGACTTCAATGAAGTTGCCAAAGAACTTAGCTCAGATGCAGACAACCTTAGATCAAGCCAATGAAGTGCTCCAGAGCATGCGCACAGAGTTGGATGTTGCCAATAAGATGCTCCTCGAAGACAAGCGTGGGGTCAACACCCAGCAAGTATCAGATTCTGAGCAAGCCTTGAATAAGATTGTCTTACCAGCAGATACGACCGCTAAGATTGATGAATATGGTGATCTGGTGGTTTCAACCAATAATCATGCGAGTTACCAATCAGTCCTCAATCAGATGGATTCTAAGGGATTGACCAAGGTATTTCGGAACGTGGTTGATCCAGTGCAACTGTACTATGGAATAAGTGGTTATACCGATGCAGAATTATTAACTGCGGCAAAAACCAATATTAAATCTAAGTTGGGGTCACTAGATATCACGCAAGATGTTACAACCATTAAGAGTCTCCCATTCTTTGCTGCGACTAATAAAACTTACTACAACAGCTTGGCACCATATTGGCGACAATTACAAAAAGAATATAATTCAGGAAATGCTGCTGATCTGATGTTGGCGGCGGCTGAATACTTTGGTGCGGTTGCGGCAATCGGAAACATTAGTTCAACTAGTATGAATGCCAATACCGATCAAGAGCAGTCAACGGACGGCACTTCGTTTGCCATCATTATTAATGTCGATGAGTACAATAATCCGATTTTTACAGATAATATGGGACCGAAAATCAAGCCTGGTGATTTGCTGAACCATGCAGGGGTCGTGATTGACCCGACTAATCCTGCCAATGAGAGTGGTGCTAATCTTAATAACCTACTTTCGCCAACTGGATATTCGGATACGACCTATTTCACTGGCAAGATTGGGACTGAGATTGCTAATCCAACTGTTAAAGACACCGTGCCTAACTTTACATATGTCAGTACTGACGGTCCATCGAAGTTAAGCAGTATTCTGGACGGTAAGACGATGCAAGTCGTTGTTAACCACTGGAAGAGTGCTGTAACCGCGCTGAAAGCTCACGTTGGTGATGTTTCCAAGGTGGAAGATGGGACGACTACTTTCAAGGACGTGCCAACCGTCACTTTGAGTGGTGAAGCAGGCGTGAAGACCCCAACATTTACGGCTGACGATTTTGATTGGAGTAAGGTTCAAGCTACGCCGGGCAGCTATTCAGTTACTTTGAATGATAAGGGAATCTCGAAGATTACGGCTTTGAATGCTAATACCACATTGGCTACTACAGATGTTACAGCTGGTCAGGCAATCATCACCACTAAGACGCCAACCACGGTGGCAATTAAAGCCAAGGTTGGAGATGTTACTAAAGTAGAAGATGGGACGGCCACATTTAAGGCTGTTCCGACCGTCACTTTGAGCGGCAAGTCTGATTTAAAGACGCCAACTGATTTTACGGCTGATGACTTTGATTGGAGTAAGGTTCAAGCAACGCCTGGTAGCTATGCAATTACTCTGAATGATAAGGGAATCGCGAAGGTATTGGCTTTAAATGCCAATACAACATTAGCTACCGCAGATATCACGGCAGGTCAAGCAACCATCACGGCCAAGACGCCAACCACGGTAGCAATTAAAGCCAAGGTGGGAGATGTCACCAAGGTAGAAGATGGGACAACCACATTTAAGGATGTGCCAACCGTTACTTTGAGTGGTAAGTCTGATTTAAAGACGCCAACTGATTTTACGGCTGATGATTTTGATTGGAGTAAGGTTCAAGCGACTCCGGGCAGCTATGCAATTACTTTGAATGATAAGGGAATCGCGAAGATTACGGCTTTGAATGCTAATACCACATTGGCTACTACAGATGTTACAGCTGGTCAGGCAACCATCACCGCTAAGACGCCAACCACGGTGGCAATTAAAGCTCAGGTTGGAGATGTTACCAAGGTAGAAGACGGGACAACTGCTTTTAAGGATGTGCCGACCGTTACTTTGAGTGGCAAGTCTGATTTAAAGACGCCAACTAATTTTACGGCCGATGATTTTGATTGGAGTAAGGTTCAAGCGACGCCAGGTAGCTATGCAATTACTTTGAATGATAAGGGAATTGCGAAGATTACGGCCGCTAATGCTAACACGACATTAGCTACTGCAGATATCACAGCAGGACAGGCAACCATTACTGCTAAGACGCCAACCACGGTGGCGATTAAAGCCGCAGTTGGAGATGTTACTAAAGTAGAAGATGGAACAACTACCTTCGAAAATGTGCCAACCGTCACTTTGAGTGGCAAGTCTGATTTAAAGACCCCAACATTTACGGCTGATGATTTTGATTGGAGTAAGGTTCAAGCGACTCCGGGCAGCTATTCAGTTACTTTGAATGCTAAGGGAATTGCCAAGATTTTGGCCGCCAATGCTAACACGACATTAGCTACTGCAGATATCACAGCAGGACAGGCAACCATCACGGCTAAGACACCAACCACTGTTGCAATTAAAGCTAAGGTTGGAGATGTTACCAAGACTTATGATGGTACAACTACCTTTAAAGACGTGCCAACCGTTACTTTGAGTGGTAAATCCGTGTTGGCAACCCCAACCTTCACGGCTGCTGACTTCGACTGGAGTCAAGTGAAGGCTGATGCTGGCCAATACACAGTGACTTTGAACGCTGCCGGCATTAAGAAGATTACCGATGCCAATGATGGCACGACTTTAGCAACGAGTGACGTGACTGGTGGCAAGGTTACCATCAATAAGGCAGCGATTACGATTACCGCCAACGATGCAAGTAAGGTTCAAGGCCAAGCTGATCCAACCTTCACAGCAATGGTCATTGGTTTGCCAACGGCTGGGGTAAAGCCCGTTTATACGGTGACCCGGGCAGCTGGTGAAACGCCGGACACTTACGCCATTACCGTCACGGCAACTGATGCGGCCAATCCGAACTACATGATTACGGTGAAGGCTGGTCAATTCAAGATTGTTGCCAATGATTTCTCATGGCAGGCAATTTATGTCGATGAGGCGGGTAAGCAACTCGCCGATCCAGTTTCTGGTGATCATTTGAAGACTGATGACAGTTACACCACCACTGCTAAATATATTGACGGCTACTACTTAACCGCGATGCCAACGAACGCCACTGGCAAGATCGGCAACGCCAACGTGACTGTAAAATACGTTTATAACAAGGTCGGCAGCTACGCCATCGTTTCGCCAACTGGTCAGGTGACCAACGTGACCTATGTAGTGGACCACACCGACCCAACCAAGGTCAGTGCGCCAACCAATCAAGTTGTTCCATATATTAGCGGCTACTACGCCGTCGGTCCGAACGGCAATTTAACGCTGGTGGACAGTCAGAATCCGTCACGCGGCTATGTCTTGCCAGCCATTACCAACCCCGGGGCTGTTAGTTCAATCCGGTATGTCGCTGTCAATAACGGTGGCGGCAACGGTGGTAATGGTGGTAACGGCGGTGGCTCGGTCACCCCAAGTAACAACACCAACAATAGTAGCAACTCCAACTCGACAACCACCAACGGCACAACCATTTCTGGGAATAACGACCAGAATACGACTAATAGCGGCGATCAGAAGGCTAAGTCGACGACAACGAAGAAGCAGGGGGCCAAGAAATCCGCCAAAAAGACTGCTAAGAATGGCAAAACGACCAAGAAGGCGACTCAGAATAATAACAAGCTGGGTGCTTCTCAGAGGGTTACGAAGCCAAATGGTAATCAGACTCGCGGTGCTGGTAATCGCGGCGCTGGCTACACCAAGAACGGCACTGGCGTCACCAAGTTAAATTCAACAGTGACTGGCAATGGGCAAACTGGCCAGAATCGCAAGTTTCCGCAAAACCAACAGATCGAAAAAGCCACAACCTTACCACAAACTGGTGACAGTCATTCGGCAATCGCTTCGTTGATTGGTGTCGCATTGGCTGGATTGATGGGATTGTTTGGAATTAAGAAATGGAAAAAAGAAATTAAGTTTTAAATGAATTCGTGGAGTGATGAGGGAGCGCTCCCTTTGGAGCACCACTGATACATTGATTAAACGTGGTTCAGACGGCTGATCCCGGCCGCGTAAGGCAAACAGCTATCATTCCCAAAATCAGGAATAATAGCTGTTTGCCTTACACTCTGGGATCAAAACGCCTACCTCACCACTCTTATTTTTTAGAAAGAAGTTGACCCTATGTTTATCGATATGTTGCTAACCAACCCTGAGCGCCGGCAACTTCAATTAATCGAAGCGATTCGGTCGCAACGCCGGGTTGAATTTACCGAATTGTCCAAGCTATTAAAATGGCCTTACGTCTCAACGCAACAAGTCTATCGTCGGCTGGTCACCAACTATCAAGCCATTACTGGCAAGAAAATTTCCAAGCAGGCGCTGGTTGATCAGTGTGACTGGATCGATCGGGTCTTGACCCAGACGTTGGTTCGCAATTCAGTGGCGTACAGGTGCCTGTTAGCAGCGATCCGCGAGCAGCCCAAGCCATTATTGCCGGTTGGGAACACCACGATTTTGACCCGGCTGACCCCCTTTGTGAAGTGGTTAGCCGATCACAACCTGACTTATAACATGCGGACCAACGAGATTCAGGGGGATGAACGACTCATTCGAATCTTCGGCTGGCAGCTTTGTGAGTTGGGTAATGAAGATCTGAAGTTAACCGCCGATGAAGACAATTATTTGCAGGCCTTGGCCAAATCGGTGCCAGCCAAAGTGAAACAATCCCACGCGGTGACGCGCTTTTTACAAGTGACCGCCATTCGATTGAGCAAGTACAAGTATTTGACCCAGGAATCCCAACCGTCACCGAAGTCAAATCGCAACGAACTGATGCGATTTACCAGCCTGCCGGCTAAATCTCGGAACATTCAGTTTAATTTGGCCGAGGTCTACTGGCTGCAATACATGGTCACTTACAGTCCCTATTTTGTGGATACTCACATCACCAAGCTGGTGCGGCCCAAGGAGCGAGCGGTGTTACCATACTTGATTCAACTGGTGGTCAAAACCGTTATCACGCGGCTGCAGGTGTATCGATCACCACTGTATTTTGAAGAACTCGATGAATATTTAATGGGATCGATTCAATTTGCGATTCTGTTAAAGCAGCCGCCGATTAAGCTCAATGAGCCTGATGAGGTCGAAGCCATTCCGGAGTTGAAGCACATCGTTGCGGTTTTGACCAAGGACATTCCGGAGTTAACCCAATTCGCTGACGAGATGACGCAGGTATTGAGCCGGTACTTGGCACCCTTTATCTCGCAAAAACACGTTGAAGTCAGTTATCCGAACAAATTGGACGATTACGTGATCGGCGTGCTGCAGCAGCGTTTGATGACTCGTTTCATGAGTATTGACTGGCAATTGCGGCGGCTGCCGATTTCAACCGAAGTCACCACGCCCTTATTTCAGATCGTCGTGAGTCCGGCGAATCCTGCCAAGAACCAGTATTACTGGCTGCCGTGGTTAAGCATCGAGAACAACGTCAAGTTACTACTTGAAAAGATTGGCCGCTGGCTGCAAAGCGTCGTTTGGGTCACAAGTTCAGCGAAGGTACCAGTGGTAAAGTGAGGGGGAGTTTAGATGTTCAATTTTGAGGGAATTCGTTATTGTGATTGGGGTGACGACCGATGATTGTCACCATTATTGCAATTGTGTTCGCAATTTTAACCCTGATCGGCATCGGTGCTTGGATTTGGGCCGGGACGCATGATGGCCCGACTGGCTTGATGGCATTCTGGACGATTGTTGCCGCGGGTTGCTTGATTGTGAGTGTGGCCTACGGGGTTCATGCATACAATAACCGGTCGATTGCCCAGAGTAAGGTCACCCAAACTTCAGGTAAATTAAAAGGGACGACCTATTTTAATGCCCGGGCCAAACAAAAAGCGCCCAGCAAAAACAGGCGTTGCGCGAAAAGGGGATTCTAAAGGAATTAAGGAACACGTATCGCGACGACATCGGCACGGTTACATTTGACGCGGCCAATAAAACCTACGTGGTCCAAGTAAAAAAGCATGACTACCATCAAGCACTGAAGATCGTGCGCAAACACCCCAAGCAAAACAAAAAGGCCCTGAAAACAATCAGGGCAAGCTTTACCGATGCTTCCAAGGCCATTGACAAAGCCCTCAAGCAGAAAGGGTATCGCCTCGTTTTGAAGGATGGCAATCGCGTGGTGTTGGCAGTTCGTGATGGGGTGATTGTGAGGGATGGATTGGTGAAGTAAGATATTGATGGATAATTTTAGAGATGTGTGATGGAGGCTGAGGTAACCTGGATGGTGCCTGGAGCCTCTTTTTTGTTGGTAGGTCGGGAGGCAGTTGCTTGACCCCACATCGCAAATCAAATATATTAATGATAATTTATGGGTGATATAGGTATGACGGGAGGTTTCTGTATGTCAAAAATGAAACAAAAAGTTGATAGAATCAGTGTCCGAATTTCTCCGGTCGTCAAGAAAAAGGCGCAGGAAAGATTGGAAGAAGTTGGGCTTAATTTGTCTGATTATGTTCAATATGCCCTTGCGAATATCGCCGAGGGTGAGAATGATTACTTAAATTCTCCTAGTGCTTTAGAAGCCAAGTACGAAGTAGAACATGGACAAGCAAAAACCATTGGAGATGGATCCGCGAAGGATTTCAAAAAATATATCAAAGATTTAGAAAGTGAAGTTGCTGATGGTCATGATCGGGAGACAGAATAGGTGTTTTGAGCGGTCTTTAAACAAAAAATCGTCAGCTTTTTTCAGCTAACGGCTTTGTTGGGTTTTTAAACACTGCGGTAAATCTGACTTCATTCATTTAATCGCCTAACTGCCGCTCCAATTCATCTGAGTTGGTAGCGCCTGGTAACTTCTTTTTGCCTTTAATATCATCAGCAATCTCTTGAATTGCCTTATTTTGTTCGACATTTGGCATTGAATAGTAACGAGGAAGCCCATCTGTTGCCACAGTAGCCACCTGGGCTTTCACAAAGGCTGACAGTGTAATCTGATGTTTGGTTAATTCTGCAACTGCTTTTTCTTTGACATCGTCATCAATTCTAACTTCAATTCTTGCCATAGTAATCACCTCTACGTTGTATTGTACTACGTATGACGTACATTGGAAACAATCTAGCTCTTAAATAGTTGTTAATGTCTGGCGGTGTTCTTTACATCCCACAGGGGTATCATGTTGATCGCATGAGTGTTGAGCTGCATCAAAACCAGCAAAAAAATAACCACCTCATCATCAGCAAGCGGTTATCAAACAACGTTAAATTACCGTTCTATTAGATAGGAAGTTCTGTTTACGCGGAGCTTCTTTTTTGTGTTTTCATCCGTCACTTTTCATTAATCACTTTCAACCAATCCTGTTTAACGGCGTCTTCCGAAAACTTGTGCAGTGGCGCCATTGCCTGTTCACTATACGTTTTCAGCAAATCGCGGTTCATCAAGAGGTGCTTGATGGTTTCAAACAGTGCCTTGGTGTCGTCAGGCTTGATTAGCTGGCCGTTGACGCCATTTTTGACCATTTCAGAAGGGCCATAGTTGATATCGTAACTGACAACCGGGCAGCCGTGACCGAGCGCTTCTAAAACGGCCATCGAAAAGCCCTCGTACTGGCTGGTTAATACCAATAGGTCGGCGGTTTCGTACACGGCCGTTAAGTCCTGGAGATAACCGCAAAAATGGATAAAGGAGTCGGCGTGATTGTCGATGACCGAGCGATGAAGCTGGTTGACGGTTGTCGGATCGCTAGTAGAATCCTCGTATCCATAAATTTTGAGGTCAACGTATGGCAAGATCTCATGCAGCGATCGCGTGATATCAATAATATGATCTAGTTGCTTTAATTTGGTGACCCGTGCCACTGCAATAAGCTGGTAAGGTTTGCGGTTACTAAAGTCAAAGTGGGCATTGAACCGCTTGTTTGGCAGATAGCTGACCGGCACCGTGTAAGCGTTGGTGCCTGGGATTCGGGCATGGACGTCAGCGGTTTCGTTAATCGTTGATGAAATAATGCCGGTTAACTTATTAGTCATTGTTGAGATGATTTTGACGTACGGGTAAAATTTCCCGTTCCGTTGGGCATTTTCAGTGAAGATGGAATGAAGGATCACATAACGTTTGGCGGGCCGCTGCATTAACTTGAATGGCTTGACCGCAATGTCCTCACGGTCGCAATAGAAACGGGGGTCATCGTCTGAGACGGCCAGACAATCCAAAAAGTAGGCCATCAAGTGATCGAGGTCGTCGAATTGCAAGTGGCGACCATCGTGGGTCAACATGATCAAGCTCAGGACGGGCTGGTTGTTGGCGCCACCGTGGTAGCGCAAGACAATTACCGCTTTGCCGGCTTGATCGTAATAGGCGCGGCTATTGAGCTTACCGCCGTCATCGAAATATTCTGAGTAGGACAGCCGGTTGCCCTCATAAAAATCGCGGCGGTCAGTAAAGCCCCACTGATCAATGTAATCGACGTAATCAATTTCAGAATTAGCCAGCGTAATTTTGACTCGGACTTTGCCGTCAACCAGCCCCACGTTGTCGTGGATCGGCAGATTGGTGAGCTGCTTGATCAAAGTGGCCGTGTCAGCGCTGGGTTCCATACTTGGCTGACCTCCTTGAAAATACTGAAACAGGTTGATGACTCGACCGGCAATTCCTAATTTTTGCCAAGTTCTGGCAGCGTTTCTGACATCATTCTTGGTGACAATATAGGCTGGCTGACCCAGATCGTCAAACAAATGCAGGCGCTGGATCTCCGCGATTTCAATTGCGGAGGTGTAATCGTCAATTTGAGAAGTAATAAAATAATGGGTCATAAGTCACCATCCAAAGTTAATTTTATGAGAAGGGTTCCCGCCAATTGCTTCTGTCCTTGTTAGCGGTGCCAAAATTAATCGTGCCACTCAACACGGCGAAAAACTAGCCCAGTTGAGTATGAGCGGGATTGCCACCAGGAAGCTGTTTGACAACTTGATGAGGTTGGAGAACAGGATTGGTTATTTTGGCGGGGTTGGGTTGTTGTAATTCCGATAATTTAAGGTTAGCTGCGAGTTCCTTCATTGGATTAGGCACATTAGTGTCCAGAACCGGGGTGATTCGCTTGACTCGGGCCTTTTGCGGCTTGCTTTTTAGCGATCGCTGCGGGGCTTGGGTCGTCTGTGTCGGCGCTAGCGTTGGTGAGGCAACAGTTATCGGCAAAGTGTATTTCGCAATCAAAGTGAAGGGGTCTGATTGCGTGACCTTTTCGGCAGTGGCGACCGCGATCCCGGCTTCAGGAGCCATCGTTGCGGAGGCTGGCTTAGTTCTTGTTTTACCCAGCTTTTTAGCTGGTCTGAAAGTCGTCTTAGGTACCTCGATGAGCCGTGGTGAATTATTTTGCCGTTCGTTAGTCACCGTTGGCGTGATGGTCGTAGGTTCGATGACTGCCGGTTGTTGGTCAACGGTTGTGGGCGCCGTTGGTTGTGGATTAGGCGTAATGGGCTGGCTAGGTGTCGGTTCTGGATTAACGGGCGTGATCGGTGTAACCGGAGTCACTGGTGGGGTAACGGGCGTTTTCTTGTAGACGTACTTAAGGATTAGTTGCCCCTTATCATTGAGCAAGCCATAGTCAAAGGAACTGTCCCATTTGCCACTTAAGCTCGTTGGGGAACTCACCAACTGATAGCCAGCAAGGTCTGTCGATTGAGTGGTCCAACTGCCGCCGTATTCCAGGCCAGCGTTATCGGCTGCATTCACTGGAATCGGGTCGCCAATTTGGTTGCCAGCTTCATCAGTGTTCACAATGTACACGGGGATGGTTAAGATCTTGCCGTAATTGGTGAAGGTATGATTTTTGGTCGTTAAATTAAAGGAAATATCGACCCCCTGATAATTTTTAAGCAGGTAAATTCGGTTGTCGTTGGTAAAATCGGTCAGTAATTTTCGGAGGTTAGCCAACAAACTATTGCCGTCAGTCACGTCAGTTGTTGGCTCAATCAGCTCATTTTCGATGCTGCTTGTGAACCGATAACTTTTTAGCAGTTGATAATCAGCTTGGTTGGCGGCGTTGAATTTGGTTAAATATTGGTTGAGCATCGTGTTCAACTCAGTGACCTTATCTTCAGTGATGGGAATTGAAACGTTACGATTGGGATTGCTGATGCTGTCGGTCGAGACAGTTGATGGGTCAGTCGTGGATTTTGCTGCCCTGGCGGCGCTTGATTGATTTGAAGCTACTGAACTCGCTGTTGAAGCGGAAGTTGCTGTCGAAGTCGAAGTGGCCTGAGCTTCAGATGATACAGCGGCCGGCTGAGAGGTCGGTTGAGGGGTGGTGCCTTTATCAGCAGTTATCGGTTGGGATGCCAAAGTGGTACTGGTTGGGGCTGCTGCATCGCTGGTGGTATTTGAGTCAACCGTTGCTGTTGGGGTGGCGGTGGCCCCACTGTCAGTGGAACTGGTTTCAGCTGCTGCAGTTTGAGTTGAATCAGGGCTTGTTGCGGTTGCAGAAGTGCCAGCATCCCCCGTTGTTTGCGAGGTAGTTGTGAAGTCATCAGCTGAAACATTGACTGGTGCTGCATTGATGACGCTCCAGAGTAAGGGCAGCATCCCCAGCCAAACGACTTTTTTATAAGTGCGGATTTGGTGTTCCATCGTCAGGATCCTCCCTGGATAATGGTGAATTTTGATCGGTCAGGTTGTTAACTTTAGCCTGTTTAAGACGCACGATGCTATCCCCGAGGTCAGCCCAGTCATCCGGTGAGGGTGGGTCCCGCCAAATGGTTTGGGATTTGTTGACACTAGTGGAATAGAAGTCTGATAAATAGATGTCGGTGGTTCTGGAAAGGTTGGATTCAATCACAATGTTGGCATTCGCGAACCCTTCCAAGGTACTCATGATGTAGTTGTTATAAATGCTGCCTTGAGAGAAATCGACACAGATATGCACCTTATCCAGCAGCAAGTCCTTTGGAATGGTGGTAATGAAGGCAAACATATAGTCGAAATAAAGGTTGGCGGATTCGCGCTGATTGAGCCGCATCAGTTTCTTACTTTTGATGTCGTTGATGTAACGATTAATAATTGTGTGGAAAATCGGATAAGTTTGCTGGAAAAAGCTGACTTGTTCCAGTGAAATGAATGTGGTTGGTTCAATGTATAGCGTAATAAACCGCAAGTGGATGCAGGTCAGCGCGGAATATAAATCGGTTGGGTCAAACTTGGTTGGGTCATTGAGCATCCCGACCGCTCGTATCTGATCCACCAAGTCGTTAGTCAGTTTGTAAGCCAAGGGATAATCGTCCTTGGTTAATACGCGTTGGATGCCGTTAACATATTCTTGGGTTAGCAAAAAGGTATACAGGTAATTTAACTCTTCCTTTTTGACATCAACGTTAAACTGTTCCTGAATGAATGTTTGAATGCTGGTGAGCTTTTCCGTCACATCCGGCATAATGTTTGCTGGCGAAATGAGCTTGTCAGTGAGGTTATTCCCGTTTTGCATTCGGAGAATCCAGATTTTAAGAAAGATTTCCAATTTGCTTTTTTGAATGGGTTTGAGAATAAAGGAAAATTGCGCTTGGATCCGAATAATGAGGTTATTGATTTTGACATTCATGTCCTCAAACGGACTGTCGATGCCATTAAAGGCGGTGTAGAAGAACTCAAAAATGTGTAGTCTAAGCACATATTCAGGATTTTTAATGATATTTGGCGACTGATAAAAGTCGGAGTCCTTTAGAATTTGTTTGAGTTCCACGCCGGACGCGTAAAATTTAGTTTTACTAATGAAATTTTGCTTCATGAAAGTGGCTTTGGACACCGTCTTAGTTTGTAAGAAGTTATATTGGAATAAGGCAAAAAGAACAGACCGATTCAGATACAAGAGCCGGATCTCATTCATGACCGTTGTGGTAATATTTTCGCCTTTTAGGATGTTTTTATCGGGTGAGGTAATTTTGGGACTTTTGCTGTAGTGAACCTGAGCGAGATCATTGTTAATGGTTGTGAGCAGTTGATTAAGCTTGTATTCTGATATCGGTAAAGTGTCAAGAATTGATGACACTGTCACAATCATATTTCTCCGGACGAAGAATTTCTGCAGCAGTGAAAAAGCCAACTGATCATTTTTTTCGAAGAATAATGTATAGTCCATCATAACTCACCCCTATTTCTGTCAATTGAGTTTGTGAAATGGATGAGATTTCACAATGAAATGATCCAAAGGGGTAATCCCAAATCTTTGTAATCATAAACCCTAGCAACTAAATTATCAGCTATTTAATAAGGTGGGTCAAATTAGTTCTAGACCTTAAGGAAATGGATCCATCGCCTGCTATATAAGCGATTACGCATCTTTTACAAACCAACACTGTTAAATGTGGTTTCCGTACTTTTTGAGTTTTAAAAGAAAGACTAGGAATAATATTTTTGGGGCATCAATTTAAAAAAATGACGTCAACGATTACAATTCGTTTAAATTAATTACGATTGTGATGATAATTGTATTAATATAATGCCTTCAATTCCCTGATATGAAGCGGTTAAGCGCCACAAATGTATCTGCATTTTAACATATATTTCTTGATAACAAATGATTATGACTATAAGGAATTTGGTCTGGAATTGAACATCTTTCAAATTTGGGCTTAACAAGTCACTTTGCTTATAATGAGAGTGTCTTTAGGCCAGCTTCGTTAAGTAGAAACTGTTCATAAGCAACTCAACCGCAACTCCCTCAAACCTGAGCTGACGATTAGGGGGGCTGCTGGCCAGGCTCTGGCGGTTTAGCGAGGCTGACACTATTTTTTGGAGGGGATTTTATGGATTACGATTTGATTGATCTTGGGGGATTTACTCGCAAGAACACCAAAATTTTAATGGATACACCAGATATTCAACGAACCAGAAGTGAATTCGACCATCGCTTGATTTTGATTACCGAAGTGGATAAGAAGAACAAGCAAATTAAGGTCAGTTCAAACTTTCAGTGGGAACAAATTGGCAAGAAGTGGCGGCCAAATGTGTCGTTACATAATGATCACTTTGAGGATGAGCGGGCCTAGCAAAGCGCTTAGAAGCCGGAGCCTAAGTCTCCACCACCAGAAATCCTGGTTTTGGGATTTTTGGTGGTGGTGCTTAGGTGTCGACTTCTGCTTTGCGGAGCACCACTCGGCTATATAATGGCGACCAAAGCTGATACCCAAACGATTGCTGTTTTCACAGTAGAACCAAGAACAGGCACGACCAAATCCGAGAAGGGAAGCCTTCCTGAATTTGGTCGTGTCTGTTTTTGTTTAGCGAGATTTCGAACCTTCGCTTTGAATTGTTGGCTATTCGTAAAGGCTAACTTCATAGCAGCACTTCCATATAAGAATTAATTTTGGCCCTCACGTGAAATAAATCAGCGTACTGAATCAAGCGGCCAATGTCCTTTTGTTTGAGTTGCACGTAGCGCACCATCGCCTGCCGAATCGTCTCTGAGTCTGAAGCATCGCGGGTTCGTAAAATATCGCATAAGGTGCGTTCAATATTATAAACGCGGACCTGATGTTGTCCTGGCGTCAGTACCTCTTCGATTCCCAAGGAGTACCATTCTGGTTTCTGGTAATAAGCTTTAACCGGGTATTGTTTGATTGCCGGGGCATGGTACCGAGACGGAAAGTTCAGCTGGTAGTGATCGGGGGTCCGATCAATCAGGTGATGCAAAAATAGCGCGGTGTCCTTAAAAAAGATACCGCGTTTAAACCGATATTGAAGAATATACAGATCATCTTCAAACATCGCTGGATCAATATAAACTCCCCGATCAACTCGTTCTAGTTGGCCGCGGTTAGCTAGATCAATCAATAGGTTCGGGTTTAACCCTAACTTCTTAACGTCGTCAACAGTTATCTGACCATTGTTCTGCCGCATAAACGAATCAATGATTGATCCCATATTAATCACCTCACGTAACACACGTTATTATACCATAAAAGGACGTGTACTACGTGAATTGATGTATTCCCAACTGATTCCATACTTAGTCACAACCGATCTTTTTACATACTTAACAGACATTAACCCCACGGCGGATACCTCTCTGGTGTCTCCACTTATAAGCTAGCAATTAGTTCATTTGACTGACTGGATCAAAATAGTACCGAAAATATGCTTGATCAGATTGATTTTAGTTAACTAAACTAGCAATCCTTTGTTAAAATAACGGTGCAACATTTATTCGCAATTTATTGGTCATGATGGAGGATTCGTTCATGGATGGATCATTGAAACGCAATATTAGTTTTTTTGGCTTAGTGTCGCTTGGTGCTGGCGGTGTTATTGGGAGTAGTTGGATCTACACCAATAGCCAATTTTTCAAAGTTTATGGTGCCGGTGGTGAAATCTTCGGCTTGCTGGTTGCGTCTGCTTTGGCCGTATTGGTCTCATTGTCGTTTGCCGAATTGTCGACTATCTTTTCCCGTTCTGGCGGCGAAGTGGTGTACGGGTATGCCGCCTTTGGTAAGAAAGGGGCATTGTTTGCCGGCTGGGCGCTGCTTGGGGCGTATCTGAGCATCTTGGCGTTCTTTGTGACGGCATCCAGTTTACTGATTTCGACGATTTTCCCCCAAATTGCAGTGGGACCGTATTATACATTTGCGGGTGTGCGGGTGCACTTAACCGAACTGGCGATTGGGGTCGGCTTTACATTGCTCATTTTCCTGGTGAATTATTTGGGCGCTAGATTGACTGGTTACGTACAAATCATTTTGTTCCTATTGCTGGTTGGGTTAGGCTTATCGCTGGTTGTCGTGGGCTTTGTCCGTGGGCGTGCCAGCAATTTCATGCCAGCGTTTTCGAATGGACAGAATCAGGTATCTTCGGTATTCCGCTTTATTTTACCGGCGATGACGTTTTTGACCGGTTGGGAGTCGGTCGCGGTGATGGCCGAGGAAACCAACATTCCCCGCAGACGCATCGGCTTGGTGGTTGTCTTATCAATCGTGATTGCAGCGATCTATTACTGCTCCGTGCTCCTTTCCTCGGCGTGGGTCTACCCATGGGAAAAAACCGCCAATATGCAAATGGGGACCATCGATGCGTTCAAAGCAGCCGGTTTTCCAATTCTGAGTATCTTTGCCTACCTGATTTCATTCTTGGGGTTAGCTACCAGTTTCTTGTCGCTATTTGCAGCGGCGCCCAGATTGATTTTCGCTTTGGCGCGGGGGAATATTCTCCCTAAGGCTTTTGCTAAAGTTCACCCAAAGTATGGCACCCCGACAAATGCTTTGTGGTTAGTACTGGCATTGGTTTTGGGTGTCGGCTGGTTAGGAAAAGGGGCTCTGGTCTATTTCCTTGATATGGGCGGTTTCCTAATTGCACTGGCTTGGTCATTCAGTACATTTTGTTTGCTCAAGATTCGCCGAAAGTATCCGACATTAAAGGGCGGCTTTCGCAATCAACATTTAATTGCCCCAACAATTGGTGGGGTCGTAGCGCTGGGAGTGGCCTTATTGACGCTGATTCCCGGGACACCGGTCTCATTAGTGTGGCCGGCTGAATACGTGATCCTCGCAATTTGGGTGGTATTTGGCCTGGCCAGCTACCTGATCAAGCGCAAGGATAAAACCGTGTCCAGCGACTTTTTGGGGAAGCACTTTGAATCGATTATTGATGAGCAGATTGACGATCGAAAATCGTGAGTGGTAACCCAATGCTGCGGGACGATCCTCGTATTGAAGTGCTGATTGAACAGTATTAATTCCAATCTAACTGGCTCGGGTAAAAATCAATTTGCCTGAGCCTTTTAATTACACCACAAATGTTCATAAACGAGCTAATCGTTTGTTGGAAGCATCCATTCAGCTTTAAAATCAAAATCAAAACGAGTTTTCAAAGAATGAAAGTTTGAGAAATTAATCTGAATTGGTTTTTCATAAAAACAAGTAAAATAAAGTAAAGATCATTATTTGAATTCACGAGATCTGTCTAAATTGATATATCAGTCACTTGTCACAATCCGATATCATTCAAGGCTTTACGAAAATTAGCGATCCCTACAACCGCAACATTGTAACCGATATCACTTGAAATAGATGTGAAAACTATTGGAAGTTAATGAAAAAATATTGTAAAATCTACTTTAATGAACATAATTCACTTTCACAATTAAGAGGCATGAAGGCGGATTTTGATGTCATCAATATTGAATGACGGAGAG
Organism: Lentilactobacillus sp. TOM.63; assembly: GCF_030361045.1. Taxonomy (NCBI): domain Bacteria; kingdom Bacillati; phylum Bacillota; class Bacilli; order Lactobacillales; family Lactobacillaceae; genus Lentilactobacillus; species Lentilactobacillus sp. TOM.63. The sequence continues at coordinate 4,147 of NZ_JAUCAP010000004.1, read as the reverse complement.
GAGAATCGATTTGGATAGCGTAAAAAATGAAGTTAAAACTTATCCAGCTTACCTCACAGGAGAATGGCGAGAAAGTCAATCTCAAAAAACAATTGCGATTAAGTCACCTTGGAAACATGAGGTGATCGGCAACGTGCAGGCCGTCACTCAGCCAGAAGTTGATGAGAGTATTCAAGCAGCCAAAGAAGCCCAACATTCATGGGCGAAGCTCTCACTTGGCGACCGTGGTCAGTATCTCAACCGCTGGGCGGACGAACTCGAAGAAGCAAAGGACGATATCGCAACCTCATTAATGAACGAGGTTGGTAAAAATTTCAAGAGCGCTGAAGGTGAAGTGCAACGAACCATTGATTTGGTCCGTTACACCGTTCAAGAAGCTTTGCATATGCATGGCCAAAGTGTTCGTGGCGACGGTTTTCCCGGCGGTTCCAAGAATAAATTAGGAATCATTGAACGGGTACCGCTTGGAGTGGTGCTTGCAATTTCACCATTCAATTACCCCGTTAATTTAGCAGCATCTAAAATTGCCCCCGCTTTAATGGCCGGTAACGCGGTTATTTTCAAGCCGGCAACTCAGGGTTCCATTACTGGTATTAAGATGATTCAGGCATTAGATCGAGCTGGTTTTCCTAAGGGCATTTTAAGCTTGATAACAGGCCATGGATCTGAAATCGGCGATTATTTAACCGAACACCCCGGCATTAATATGATTAGTTTTACCGGCAGTACCCAAACTGGTAAACATTTATCACAGAAGTCAATTATGATTCCGCTGGTTCTTGAATTAGGTGGGAAGGACCCCGCAATCGTCTGCGACGACGCTGATTTGGATAAGACGGCTGATAACATTGTCAAAGGCGCTTATTCATATTCAGGCCAACGTTGTACCGCCGTTAAACGGGTGCTGGTTGACGACAAAGTTGCTGATGAACTTGTTGCCAAGTTAAAAGAAAAGGTCGAAAACCTGTCAGTTGGCTCACCAGTTAACGACAGTGCGATTGTCCCATTGATTGATGATAAGGCTGCTGACTTTGTTCAGGGATTGATTGACGATGCCTTGGATAAAGGGGCCACTTTAGTGAGTGGTAACAAACGGGATGGCAACTTGCTTCAACCAACGTTGCTGGACAATGTGACCGAGGACATGGATATTGCTTGGATTGAACCATTTGGCCCAGTCTTACCAGTTATTCGGGTTCACTCAGTTGATCAAGCGGTTGAAATTGCCAACAAATCAAACTTTGGTTTACAAGCCAGTGTCTTCACTCAGGATATTGACAAAGCCCTTGAAATTGCCGGTGCTGTTGAGGTTGGAACCGTTCAAGTTAATGGTCGCCCACAACGGGGGCCTGACAACTTCCCATTCTTAGGCGTTAAGGCGTCAGGAATGGGAACCCAAGGTGTTCATAACAGTATTCTTTCAATGTCACGAGAGAAATTAACCGTTATTAATTTAAAACCATAAACGAAGAATTCCACATAGAGATAGATTGATGTTTCATGTGAAACATTAAGAAAGCCACGGATTCAGGATTATTCCATTGATAAGCGGAATAATGGTGCCTGATAATCCATGGCTTTTTGTTTAAAAGAGCTTCATTTTAGTACATTAGCTGTTAATCGTGAGGGTAAGGATTGGCATCTCTCAGAATTTCCATTGAGGTGTGAAACTTAGCTATGGGGTAACTACTTCAGATTAGGTTACCAAATTAATTGGTCTGTTTGATGCTACAAGTGTTGCCAATTAAACAAAGAAGTGAAAATAATTTACAAATCAAAGCAAACCAGGTATGCTATATTTGTGAACTAAGTAACTATAGCAGGTCAATTATGGCCATATCGGAGGTAGTCAAATGACAGATAGATTAAAAGGAAAAGTTGCGATTGTAACCGGCGGGACTCTAGGGATTGGCTTGGCCATCGCGGACAAGTTCGTTGAGGAAGGCGCTAAAGTTGTGATCACTGGCCGGCATGCTGATGTTGGCGAGAAAGCTGCCAAATCGATTGGCGGTCAGGATGTGATTCGGTTCATGCAACACGATGCCTCCGACGAAGCTGGTTGGACAAAATTATTTGATGATACTGAAAAAGCATTTGGTCAAGTGACCACCATCGTTAATAATGCCGGTATTGCTGTTAGTAAGAGTGTTGAAAACACGACTACTGAAGAATGGCGAAAATTACTTTCAGTTAACTTAGATGGAGTCTTCTTTGGGACTCGTTTAGGTATTCAGCGAATGAAGAACAAACACTTGGGGGCATCGATTATTAACATGTCTTCAATTGAAGGATTTGTTGGCGATCCAACTTTGGGTGCTTACAATGCATCTAAAGGGGCGGTTCGAATTATGTCCAAATCAGCTGCTCTGGATTGTGCTTTGAAAGATTACGATGTCCGGGTTAACACGGTTCATCCAGGTTACATCAAGACACCACTAGTTGATGACTTGGAAGGTGCCGAAGAAATGATGTCCCAACGTAGCAAAACGCCAATGGGCCATATTGGCGAACCAAACGATATTGCTTGGATCTGCGTTTATTTGGCCTCAAACGAGTCGAAGTTTGCAACCGGAGCAGAATTCGTTGTGGATGGTGGTTATACGGCTCAATAAACTGTAAATATTAGCTGGTTGATTTGAACTCCCCTAGGGGCTAAAATCAACCAGCTTTTTGTTTCGGAACAAATGTTTACAAGAGTCACAAAAAACAAATGCCCTACGCAATTCCGTGCTACAATCGACATGAAAATAATGGTATAAGAAGGTGGGTCATGACAAAATTAAGGTCGAATAATGACGGATTTCCATTCACTGCCCGAACAGATTATCGCCAGCACTTGCAACAACTTGTAGCAAGTGCGCTGCCCGCTGATTTTGAATTGGCGGCTGCTAATTTTGCCCGGTCGACCGCGATTTCTTACTGGCTGATTAAGAAATCAAATGCCAAGCATAGTCATGATTGGATCACGCTGCGGGTTGCAACGCATCCTCTGTGGTTAGCGCATGCCCAACAGATTGAAATTTTGTGGCAGCACCCCGGTGATTTTACTGAGTTGGCTAGTACAATTAAACAAGCATTGAATCCTGTAGCTATTTCTGATAATCAGTTCCAATTAAGCCAACTGGATATCGCGCTGCTAAGATTATTGACGGCTTTGGAACGGCACAAATTAATCTGGTTTATCCGGATGGCACCAGCAATGGCAGCGGCCCATAAAGCCGTTTCGTTTGATCTGAAGACTGATTTCTTGGCTGCCCAACTCTACTTGGGTGATCGAAATAATGCCAATAATCTGTTAGTGCCAGTGGCGGTACCTGATTTTCAGCAACGGCTGGCCACCTTCTATGGTAGGAATTTGTTGTTCTCACAATTCACAAAGCATTCATTGATGAAACTATTGCCGACTAATCAATGGCTTCAACCGATCTTAGGGGAGCTGGAAGCGCCAACGGATTGGCAACGATTATTAGTGGCGGCGTTTGGAGAAGGCTTTATTAAAGTGTGTTTGAAGCTGATGGATCAGGAGAATGATCATGATTAGGCTGGGATACTAGTCGACAAATTATTTATAAATGCCACCCAGGTCACCATTTTACATTGATAAAACTTGCGAAAAACGGCTGATCCCCATATTTCGATAAATATGGGGTCCATTTGGTGAATAAGCTTCATCATGTAACGACACCTATAGTAAAATAAAAAGATAGTTGTTTTTATGTGATTCAGTTGAAAGTAGCCCTAGTTATCATCATTTTTCCAGTGATTCGTTGAACTGTTTTGATCCGGGAATAACCGGTTGTGTGAATCAATTCGAATCCTGATGTGATTACCCTGTCTTTACGATATAGTATAATAAAGATAAATAACAGGAAGTGTTTTTATGAAATGGAGCAGAATCGGTCTATTAGTACTTACGGTATCTTTACTTTTTGCGATTACAAACTATCACAATGTACAGGCCAGCAGTGATTACCAAATTGTGAAAACGAAATATTATACTAGCAGTACGCCATTCCACGCAAAAAATCCTAAGCAAAATACTTATCTTTGGAATGCTAAGCATACAAAACCCTGAATTATTCATAGTTCATTAAAAGCCCGTCAGTTTTCGTGTTTTTTCGAAAACTGACGGGTATGTTTTTATCTT
>NZ_JAUCAP010000003.1:0-74962 GCF_030361045.1 Lentilactobacillus sp. TOM.63 | reverse complement strand
AAAGCAGTACAGCAAAGCTGTGCAGCTTAACTGTAAAAACTTAAAAAGGCATTCGATTGTGTTATCTGAAGAATAACATGCTCGAATGCCTTTTTGAATACGTCCAATTATTTAGTGCTTACTTCTTATTACAATGATTCACGTGTATGTTTTTCCACAAATTGAACAGCTCATGCCAAGTATTAACGTCGGTCAAACCAAGAACCCGACAACGATGATCATTAAATACATCGGCATCATAGTAGTTGCGGGCAGTATTCTTTTCTGGCTGCATTTGCGGCGACAAAATGCCATTAAACGGGCTCAGGTACTCGTCAAGTTGCCACTTGTCGGGCCGCTTTGTCGCCGATACATTGCTTATTATTTGGCCAGCAATTTGGCAACCTTACTTAAGAACGGGTTAAGTGTGCAGGAAATTTACCACACATTAAATGAGTTTGATCCGCATTCGTTATTGTATGAACTTGGTCAGCAGTTGAATGAAGCAATTGTTGGCGGCCGATCAATCCAGCAACTTGTCAATCAGCATCAATTCATCCCCAAAGAGATCCTGAAGTTTATGAGTTCTGGAAATACGATTGCTGAAATGGCAAATTCAATGACCGCGTACTCAAAATTAATGTTTGACGAAATGATTATGACGACCAACAAAATGATTGGCTTCATTCAACCGGCAATGTTTATGATCATTGGCATCACAATTGTATCGACTTACTTCCAACTGCTAGTTCCAATATACAGTTCAGTGAAAGGAATGTATTAACATGAAAAAAACTTTAAAGAAAGCCAAAGCGGGTTTTACCCTAATTGAAATGACGATCGTGTTGTTCATTATTTCCCTCTTGATTTTGATTATTATTCCCAACCTAACCAACCAGAGAAAACACGCGCAATCCGTGCACACCTCCGCCATGAGTTCCGTGGTCCAGGCTCAGATAGATGCCTATACCAGCCAGCATCCGACCGTTAAATCGGTTGGCTTTACTGAATTAAATCGAGAGGGCTATCTCACCAAGAAACAAGTGAAAGAGGCTAAAGATGAAGGGTTGAAGATTGCAAACAATGAAGTCACAAAATAAATCGGCGTTTACGATGATTGAGTTGATTGTCTATATGGGCATCATCGTGGCTGTTTTGTTCCTAGATTTAGCGCTGACAAAACTGATTAAAGTTGGCAATCCGGCGGAGAATATCTTTTGGGAAGCGGTTGAAGATTCTTGGAATGAAATGAACATTAAATCTCAGATTTATCATACCGGTTATCGAATTGATTTCAATCGTGATCGGATGGTCTTTATGCCAGGTGATCGGCGAATCAAACGCAAAATCATCAATTATCCTGGTACATTAAAACTCAAGCAGCATGTTCAATTTTCTGTGGCGGATGACGGTTTTGAAAGCCCTCGAACGATTCATTGGTACACCACGGATGGTCAGGAAAAATATCAACAGCGAATTCAATTAGGATGGAGTGGTTATCGTCTTAGAACAATATACTAGAAATGGTTTTACTGCCATCGATTCATTGATTGGGTTAACAATTATTTCGGTTTTCAGCCTGTTTTATATTCACGTCACAACGCAAATGAATCGAAATATTGATCATTCTCAGCAAGTTATGGTTGTAGAACGGAAGAATTATGAGAGGACAATTCATCATTAAGGGGAAGAAACGGAAGGGCTATTTGTTAATTGAAAGCTTAGTGAGCTTAATGATCTGCATCTGCGCGGTTTGGACAGTTGTGGTTATGATTAAATATGTTGGTCAAACCCGCAACCGGCATCAGGTTGATTTCTATTCATATATCCAAATCCTTGAATCTGAGCGGTTTAAGTTTGAATTGCAAAACGTGCGATCAAAAGATGTCAGAATGTATAGCCCGGTCACTAAGAAAAAATATCACATGCAGCTTTACGATAACATGATTAGAATAACCGGTGTCAAAATGGGACATATCCGTGCATTAACAGCTGTTAAGGATGTGAAGTGGTCACGTGATCGGGGGTGTCTTAAAACAGTCGTTACTTTTTCGAACGACCAAACATGTTATGCATATTCAAAACTCAGCGAAAAATAAAGGCCGTCAGGGATCATTGACGGTTGTTGCAATCATTTTTACAGGTATTCTACTCACATGTTTAATTTTTCAATGTGTGTCTTATAATAAAGAAATATCAACGATTTATGAAATCACGCAAAGTTATCGAAATAAACGAATGGTCAATCACCAGTCGCACCTCAAACCGCCAGTAAAAAGTCACCAGGCAGAACGTGATTGACCTCATCTATTTACAAATTGAAAGATTATTGACTTCAACCCTTGTGTTTTTGTAAACTTACTTGAATTGTTAAAGCCTTTTCTGGTAGTATTTAATAGTGTTCAAGTATTGTGAAAAGGAGTTGAGCATTCTGACAGAAGGACAAATTGAACGTTTCTTTGACATTTTGAACCGAGCCAGCGAGCTGATTCAAAAAGCTACGGATCAATCCCATTTGGATTCACTCATCGAAACATTGGCCGTGATTCAGGATCCGGATACTGAGGAATCAGGGCTAAATGATGCCGACGCAAAGAAGTTAATCAATATTTGTTCGGAATTTAAGCGAAGCGAATATGATTCTGAAACCCTTCGCAAAGGTCTTCAAATGGCTATTTTAAAAGCAATTCGGGTTGATAATGTTCAGGCCAATTACCAAATAACCCCTGATACGATTGCTAACGTGATCGGCTATATCATTTCCGGAATATTCCGGGGTACTGAATCGATCAGCTTGCTTGATCCCGCAATGGGGACTGGAAATTTACTGACAGCTTTAAATAACCAGTTAAGCAATACATTGTCATTAACGCCAACGGTTTCCGGAATCGAAAATGATGATGCCATGTTTGAACTTGCCGCCGATTCGTTTGAACTTCAGCATATTCATGCCGAATTATTTCATGAAGATGCCGTTCAAAACGTCTTGGCCCCAATGGTTGACGTTGCCGTTAGCGACCTGCCAATTGGTTATTACCCAATTGATAAGAATGCCAAGGGATTTGCCACTCACTCTGAAAATGGTCATTCATACGTTCACCATTTATTGATTGAGTTTGCAATGAACCATGTCAAAAAAGGTGGCTTCGGGTTCTTTTTGGTTCCCAGTCAACTTTTCCAGACGGATGAAGCCAAGCAACTGCTAAAATGGATGCAGGGCAAGATTTATTTACAAGGCCTACTTAACTTGCCGGGTGAGTTGTTCCAGAATGCAGCCGCTCAAAAGGCAATCTTGATTTTACAGAACACGGGTGAAAAGGCTAAGCAAGCTGATCCGGTTATGCTTGGAGAATTCCCGTCATTCAAGGACCAACAAGCATTCGCTAAATTTCTAACTGAAATTGATGCTTGGGAAGAAAAAGATCTTAAATAAAATATTAGAGGAGCAAATTTATCGTTATGGGAAAATCAATCGCAATTAACGCTGGTAGTTCAACACTTAAGTACAAGTTATTCCAAATGCCCGAAGAAAAAGTTTTATCAAGTGGTGCCATTGACCGAATTGGCCTTGGCTCATCAGAAGTATCAATTAAATATGGTGATGGTAAAAAGTTTAAAGACACTGAAGACATTGCGAACCATGAAGAGGCCATTCAACTTGTCTTAGACAAATTACTAAGTTTGAAGATTATTAAGGATTATAACGAAATTACCGGAGTTGGTCATCGAATTGTTGCTGGTGGTGAATTATTCCCTGATTCAGTTGTGATTGATGACGATGTAATGAAGAAAATCGAATCACTGACCGACTTCGCCCCGTTACATGAACCTGCTAATTTGCTTGGGATTAAAGCTTTCAAGAAGATTTTGCCCAACGTCATTAGTGTTGCGGTATTTGATACGTCATTCCATACGACACTGCCGGAAGTTAACTACATGTACAGTTTGCCTTATGAATATTACCAAAAGTTCCAAGTACGTAAATATGGCGCTCATGGTACCAGTTATCGTTATGTTTCTCAACGAGCAGCCAAAATGTTGAATAAACCACTTGAAGACCTTAAGCTGGTTATCCTTCATTTAGGTGCCGGCGCCTCAATTGATGCGATTAAAGACGGTAAGTCATTCGACACCTCAATGGGCTTCTCACCCGTTGCTGGGATTACAATGGCAACTCGTTCAGGAGACGTTGATCCATCAGCACTTCAGTATGTGATGGATAAGGCTGGTATCAAGGACATGGACGAAATGGTTGATATTTTGAACCATAAATCTGGCTTGGTCGGTGTTTCTGGCGTTTCTGCAGATATGCGTGAAATTGAAGGTGTCATGCATACAAACCATCGGGCAATGTTGGCTCGTGAAATCTTCAAGAATCGAATCATTCGTTACATCGGTAGCTACATTGCTGAAATGGATGGAATTGATGCACTGGTCTTTACAGCCGGAATTGGTGAAAATGATATTATGATTCGCCAAGAAGTTGCTGACAAATTGGATTACTTTGGCATTAAAGTTGATCCAAAAAAGAATGATATTCGTGGCGTTGAACGCGATCTTTCAGCAGAAGGCTCAAAGGTTAAAACTTTATTGATTCCAACTGATGAAGAATTGATGATCGTCCGAGATATCGAACGATTACGTCACGCTCAAAAATAGATTAGTAACGGATTTAAAAAGGTTTAAAAAGTATTTGGCCGTGATATTGCATCACGGCTTTTCTTTTAAAAAGGAGGCAACTCATTGACCGATCAGCAGAATGATCAACAATTATCTCGGGGGCTCAAAAATCGACACGTGCAGTTAATTGCGCTGGGCGGGACGATTGGAACTGGACTATTCTTAGGTGCCGGTCAATCTATTCATTTGGCTGGACCGGCAATTATGCTGGCATATATGATTGCCGGGTTGGCATGCTTTCTGCTAATGAGAGCGCTGGGTGAACTGCTACTGTCTGACTTAAGCAGCAACTCGTTCGTATTTTTTATTGAGAAGTACCTCGGTGATAAAATTGGTTTTGCAATTGGCTGGACATATTGGATGTGCTGGATTTCCATTGCAATGGCCGAGGTGACTGCCTCGGGGCTTTATGTTCAATTCTGGTTTCCAAAAATACCAGTTTGGCTGACGGGATTAGTGTTGCTGACAATTTTATTTATCATTAACATTATTGCCGTTTCTGCATTTGGCGAGACCGAATTCTGGCTGGCGATTGTTAAAATTGTGGCAATTGTGGCCTTGATTTTGGTTGGCATTATTCTGGTTGCCGTTCATTTTAAGACACCATATGGTCACGCTTCTCTGAGCAATGTTGTCGACGGCGGGATTTTTGCCAAAGGAATTAAAGGCTTCGTGTTATCATTTCAAATGGTGTTATTTAGTTTTGCTGGGATTGAAATGATTGGCATGACCGCTTCTGAGACTCAGGACCCAACTGTCACGATTCCTAAAAGTATCAACGAAGTGCCTACCCGAGTGTTATTGTTCTATATTGGATCTTTGCTGGCACTGATGAGTATCTTCCCTTGGCAACATGTTTCACCTGTCTCGAGCCCATTTGTGCAGGTGTTTGCAGGCGTTGGAATCAAATCCGCAGCGGTTATCATTAACTTTGTGGTCCTGACAGCGGCAATTTCGGCTTGCAATAGTTCATTATTTACAACTGGGCGAATGTTATTTTCCTTAACTTATGGCGGGAAATCAAAATTTAGTCAGCGGGTTGGAAAATTATCGAGAAGGCAAATTCCATTTAACGCCATCCTGTTTTCCACTGCTGTGATTGCCGTCATTGTTTTGTTAAGTATTATGATGCCAGGAAATGTGTTCAGCTTCATTTCAAGTGTTGCCACAACTTGTTTCTTATTTGTTTGGGGAATGATTGTTGTTGCCCACATTAAGTATCGGGACGAAGTGAAACGCAGTGGCAAGCATTCCGAATTGAAGTTTAAAATGCCACTTTTTCCGATTTCCGATTACTTCGTATTGGCATTCTTGATCTTTGTTGGCTTTGTGCTACTCCTCAAGACAGACACCCTAATTGCCCTCATTGGGTCGGTTATTTGGCTGGGGGCGTTGTTTGTTGTAAAGGCAGTATCAGATCGAGCAAAGGAAAGCTAAACTTTTTAATTACTTCATTTTGCTCGGGTGGTATCATTAACAGTATAATTAATCTAATTGAAAGAAGTTTTTTCATGCAATATTTTACAGCTGACACTCATTTCTTTCATGAACGATTGTTGGGACTGAGCGAGTTTGCTCCGCGACCCTTTTTGACTGTTGAAGATATGAATGAAACGATCATCAATAATTGGAATAAGCGGGTGGGCCCCGACGATATTGTTTACCACTTGGGCGACATTGCCATCTTGCATACGCGCCCTGAGAAAGTAGCCTTGGAAAAGATTTTTGAGGTGCTTAACCAGCTCAATGGTCGACTTGTGCTTATTAAAGGCAATCATGATTCTCGTGCCTTATTTAAATATCTCCAGCAACACAATCATCCAGTTGGTAATCATAACAAGTTTGAATTTCATGATGTTGGCGTCTTAATCAAAATGAATCACCGTCAATATTACATGACCCATTACCCGATGATGTTGGGGATTGTGAAGCAAATCATCAATTTGCACGGACATATTCACCATTATGCAGTCCCGATAAAAGAAAACATTAACGTTGGGGTGGATACGCCCGAAACAGACTATTTAACTCGGAGACCACCTTTTGGGACCCCATTTTCTCAGGCAGAAATTGAAAAGATGGTCGAACAAAAGGCAATTGATTTTGCAAAAAGACAGTAATTATAGGTGGTTATTGGATGACTGAAAAAATTACGATTTTACACACAAATGACATCCATTCACATTTTGAAAATTGGCCGCGCATTCGGCGCTTTATTATTAGTCGCCGGGAGCTTTTGAATCAGCAAAAGAATTCTTCAGTGATCACAGTGGATCTGGGGGATGCAGTTGACCGGGCGCACCCATTGACGGAAGTGACCAATGGCAAGGCGAATGTTGAGCTACTTAATCAGATCCACTATGATGCGGTGACAATCGGTAATAATGAAGGCTTAACTAACAGTCACGAGCAACTAAATGAGTTATACACCGATGCAAATTTTGATGTGGTGTTAGCGAATATTTTAGATGATAAGACCAAGCAGATCCCTCACTGGGCAAAACCATTTAAGATTGTGACAACCCCTGAAAAGACCCGAGTTTTGATCCTTGGTCTGACAGCACCATACTTGTTAACTTACCCAATCTTGGGATGGGACCCAATTTCACCGGATGCCGTGATACCAAGACTTTTAAAGCAAAACAAAGGTCAATACGACATCGCCGTTCTGTTATCTCACTTAGGCCACGATGTAGATCGACGGTTGGCCCGGAAGTTTCCTGAGCTTGATGTCATCATTGGATCTCACACTCATCATTTGCTGGTCAAGGGTGAGCGGATTAATACATCCTTGTTGGCCGCTGCTGAAAAGTGGGGCCACTATATCGGTGAGATTACAATCAAGGTCGATAAACATCACAAAATTCTTGAAGATCATGCAGTCCTTACCAAAACGGAGACTTTACCTGTAGATCCTAAAGATGACAGTGAAATCACTGAGTACCAACAACATGGTGAAGCACTGTTAGCAAGAAACAAGCTTGCACGAATTAAGACGCCAATGACAACTAATTTAGTTGGCCATTCAAGGTTAGTTGATGAAGGATTGCATTCAATTATGGAAAAGGCTGAAACTCAGGCTGGCATTCTCAATTCAGGATTATTTTTAAGAAATCTGCCGACCGGCATTATTGACCGAAATCAGCTTCATCAGATGTTGCCTCATGCAATGCACGTCATGCGAGTTACTTTAGATGGCTACAATTTGTGGCGATTAATCAAAGAAATGGAACGTAATCATAACTTTTTGATCAAATTCCCACAAAAAGGCATGGGTTTCCGGGGTAAATACTTTGGCGAATTGCATTATAATGGATTACGGTACGATAAAGACGCTGGTCAACTATTCTTTAGAGAAGAGTTAGTGTCACCGATTAAGACTTATCAGGTGGCCATGCCCGACCATTATTTGTTTATTCCATTTTTTCCAACAATTGATATAATCGGGAAAAATGAGATTTTGTATGATCAGAACTTACGTGATGTTTTTGGTGACTATCTTGCCAAGCACTATCCACTAAATGGCTAGAGGAGGGATACTTTGGATCGAAAGCAATTAGACGAACTCGTCGAGCAACAAGCTGAAAAGCGCCGACCACTGGCACGAATTACGCGAACAACTGAAACCGAATTTTTAATCAATGATCATAAATATGAATTGGTTGAAGACCACGCCCATGGATTTGATTTTGACGAGTTTGTCCGTCGATATCATCCCGCTTTCAGTCAGTTCGATTATATTGTTGGTGATTGGGGATACGGGAAACTGCGGCTTCGGGGCTTTTATAATGATGACCGCGCGGTTCAAACTGGTCCATTTGTGTCAGCATTGAACGACTATATTCTTGAATTTGTTAATTTTGGGGCGCCTTATTTTGTAATTCATAATTTGGAAGCCCGACCGATTGTTCGAAAATCACACAATACGCGAAATCGACATCGTTCAAACAAGAATCGCAATCACAACAGTCATCGTCCCCGTCGAAATCATGCCTTCGTTGAACAGAAGGTGACGACCAAGAAAAAGCCGAGTCGAAAACACAAGGATATGGTCGTCAAGGCTGAAGAAAAGTCAAACAAACACCACTTCATTATTCGTGAAAGTAAAAATTAACTGAAGGGATGGCGTCAATGAAACAGTATAAGGGCTATTTTATCGACCTCGATGGGACCGTTTATGCAGGCAAGAAACGAATACCCGCAGCTAAGCGATTTATCGAAAGATTGCAACAGAAACAAATCCCATTTTTATTTGTGACCAACAATTCTACCCAATTGCCACGGGATGTGGTTAAAAATTTGGCTGAAAATCACGATATTTTTGTCAAACCTGAAAATGTTTATACATCAGGCATGGCAACTGTTGATTTTATGAATGAAAACAAACAAAAGGATCGACCAACGGTTTATATCGTTGGGGAAATGGGCTTAAAGCAGGTTATTCTGGCAAATGGTTATCAATTAGATGCCGATCAACCTGATTATGTCGTGGTTGGCTTGGATTCGGATCTAACCTATGAAAAACTTGCCCAGGCAGTTTTGGCAATTCGCAGTGGGTCTACATTCATTGGGACAAATCCAGATACGAATATTCCAAAGGAACGGGGCATGATGCCCGGCGCCGGGGCAGTCGTTGATTTTGTCCGTTATGCCACTCAACAAGCGCCAATTATGATTGGAAAGCCCAAGGCCAGAATTATTGATAGTGCTGCTAAAAAGATTGGCTTGGAAAAGGATGACGTTGTCATGGTGGGTGACAATTACAATACCGATATCATGGCCGGAATCAATGCCGGAGTGGACACTATGCTTGTCTATACGGGCTTGTCAACGCCTGATCAGGTTGCTAAACAGGAAGCACAACCAACTTACCAAATTAATAGTTTAGATGAATGGCGGCTTTAATGTGAAATTTACGGTCAAACAAATTGGCATATCGGTTCTCATCATTCTAGCTTGCTTATCACTCGCTATTTTCTTAACTGTGAATAGTATTTGGCTGTTTTCAATTAACATCCCGTTGCTCCACTTAACAACAGCTACAGGACTCGAACCACATCAGCTGAGGCGGGACTACCTGCAAATTATTCAGTATCTGCAGCTTCCGTGGATTAAGTCACTTCACTTTTATTACTTTTTTAGCTCTCAAAAGGGGATCCAGCATTTTAGCGATGTCCGACACCTTATTCTATTTAATAATTTAGTCGGCCTGTTGCTAGTCCCGATTAGCGGTTATGTATTAACGAGGTTAAACAAAAAATCATTAACGTGGCTGTTGATTACCCCAATTAAGGTTGTAATCACATTCTCGCTAATGATTATTGTGATGATGTTGATTAATTTTGACCAAATTTTTATTTATTTTCATGAACTTTTATTTCGAAATAACGATTGGCTGTTTGATCCTCGAACGGATCCGGTTATTAACATGCTTCCAGATACGTTCTTTTTAGAATGTTTTATCTTGTTTTTTGTGATTTTCTTCGGGACTTTGGCGATTATTTACTGGCTGGGTCACCGATCACTTAAAAAATTGCAAAATGATTAACTAATCGGGGTCGGCCATTAAGATCCAAAGAACTAAGTAGATAATGATTCCGGGAACCAATGGGATTAAGCTAAAAAGGACAAATAGCACCCGCGCTAGAGTTGTGTTCCAATTGTAATGTTCACTTAAGCCGCCAATGACGCCACCAATGATTCTGTCCGTTTTTGATCTAGGAATATTGATCTTCATAAAAATCACTCCTTTGGTTGATTGTGGTTCTAAGATCACCATACCTGATTCGCTTTTGAATTTCAATTATGATATATTATGAAGTTGTACAAACGAAATGCTAGGAGAATTGTATGTTAACTATAAACGTAAATGGAAATTTAGGAAATCAAGAAGTTATTCTTTCTGATAATACCACCGGAACATTTACTGGCGTCCGGGTCTTTGGCTCCGCACTCAGTGGTAATCAAGTTGTTCAATGGACGTTTGTCTCAACTGGTCATCAGCACGAAGGCTTTGTTTATGCAGGTGATCTCCATGAGGGACTGGAAATTGAGTCAATGAACGGTCATGACACTTATAAGATTCATTTTGTGAGTGAATGATTTTAAAATTAATATGTTATACATAATGGGGCTAAGATATGAACGCTAATCCGTGATGTCTGGGTCTCATTCTTTCTTAAAAGGAGAACGATTATGACGGTTGGAATTGATAAAATTGGCTTCTTCACCTCTCCATATTATATTGACATGACAGACCTGGCGAATGCTCGCAACGTGGATCCTAATAAATATTTGATTGGCATTGGTCAAAGAAGGCAATCAGTGATCCCACAAACGCAAGACACGGTGACGATGGGTGCTAATGCGGCTGCCGAAATTTTAACGGCTGCCGATAAAGCACAAATTGATATGGTGATCTTTGGGACTGAAACGGGCGTCGACAATTCCAAAGCTGCCGCGATTTACCTGCAGGATTTACTAAGCATCTCAAAACGAGCCAGGGCGTTTGAAATTAAACAGGCCTGTTATGGCGCAACTGCCGGGGTCCAGATGGCCATTGATCACGTCTCCCTGCATCTAAATAGTAAGGTGTTAGTTATTGCGTCAGACATTGCCAAGTATGGCTTAGAGACCGCAGGAGAGGTCACTCAAGGCGGTGGGGCCGTTGCCATGTTGATTACCCAAGACCCACACATTTTAGCTTTAGATGGGCAAAGTGCTTTTCATTCTGACAACATTATGGATTTCTGGCGGCCGTTATACCGGCAAGAGGCCGTGGTAGATGGTCATTACTCAACTGATATTTACATTGATTTCTTTAATGAAACTTGGAACCAATATCGTCACCAGACGAAGCGAACATTAGCTGACTTTGCTGCCATGGCCTTTCACTTGCCGTTTACAAAAATGGGGTTAAAGGCATTGAAGTCAGTTGTTGCCGACACGGACAATGCGGACCAATTATTACACGAATTTGATTTTTCAACCCAATATAATGCGGAAGTTGGCAATTTGTACACTGGTTCTCTTTATCTCAGCCTGATCTCCCTGCTTGCCAATTCAGATAATTTGCATTCTCAGGATCGAATTGGACTATTCAGTTATGGTTCGGGTGCTCAGGGCGAGTTTTACAGTGGCACAATTGCCGAGTCATTTGATCGGACTAAACTTAAGCAGCAGGTGGATCGATTGTTGGAAAATCGGGTCAAGTTGTCAATTCCGGAGTACGAAAAAATGTATCAATCGGGGCTGCCGCTGTCTGCTGGCGAAATGACTTTTGATATTGCTTCCGATCAAAGTCGATTCGTGCTTCGTGGTAGGCACAACGACCAACTGGAATACATGGATACAAAAAAGTCGGGACAAAACGCTTAGCTTTGTCCCGACCAATAAGTGGTTATTAGTTTTATGAGATATCACTGCGATAAAGACTCACAACTTTCCCCAAAATTGTGACCTTCGTTAAAATAATTGGTGCCATTGTGTCATTTTCCGGTTGCAGACGGTAGTGATCGCTTTCTTTAAAGAATCGTTTACAAGTCGCTTCATTCTCATCCGTCATGGCAATGACGATATCACCGTTGTCCGCGGACGATTGTTTGCGGACAACCACGTAATCGCCATTAAGGATCCCAGCGTTAATCATGGATTCACCACGAATTTGTAACATAAAGAGGGGCTGATCACTGTGGGCAAGTGCAGGGGGTAACGGGAAATAATCCGTTGCTTCCTGAACAGCTAAAATGGGTTCACCGGCAGTGACGGTTCCTAAAACTGGGATTTGCTTTTGTTCTGGGGCAATGCCCAGAGTATCGAGACCGGCAGTTGTTACTTCCAACGCCCTGGGCTTTGAAGGATCTTTAACGATGTAGCCTTTGCGTTCAAGTCGGGAGATGTGACCGTGGACAGTAGATGTTGACGATAGATGGACAGCTTCACCGATTTCCCGAACCGTGGGCGGATAACCTTTTTCGTTAACTTTTTCCCAGATATAGTGTAAAATTTGGTATTGTTTACTTTCGGGATTCTTAATCATATTGACACCTCGTAGGTTCTTTAATTATTGGTTTAATCGTATCATAACCCTATGAATTTTTCAAACACACGTTCGCATATTTTAATAAAAAACGGTATAATCTAAAATTGGAGGAATGTTTATGAACGAAGACGAAAAGAAAAAATTGCAATCTAAAATCGGTGACAGCGTTTTAAAAGAAATTATTCCACGAATCAATGAACTGGCTCATAAGGCTAAAAAGGAAGGCTTAACTGAATTGGAAAAAGTTGAGCAGGCCGAGCTTCGAAAAAAATATGTTGCCCGTTTTAGAGATAATTTTAAGAAGCAGATTGAAATGATGAAGATTTACGATAAAGATGGCAAAGAGGTCACCTCAAAGAAAGTTCGAAAGATCCAAAAGGATAAGAATCTTCGAGACGACTAGTTACGATCAACTAAATGGCCATTTTGTGGATTAGGTCTTTAATTGTTGTTGATTATTGTGTAGAATTATTAAATGAGATTATAAAGGAGGCCTTGTCTTGGCAACTTGGATTTGGATATTGATCGTTGTGTTGGCT
Source organism: Lentilactobacillus sp. TOM.63 (assembly GCF_030361045.1). Taxonomy (NCBI): domain Bacteria; kingdom Bacillati; phylum Bacillota; class Bacilli; order Lactobacillales; family Lactobacillaceae; genus Lentilactobacillus; species Lentilactobacillus sp. TOM.63. The sequence goes on along the minus strand of NZ_JAUCAP010000003.1, from coordinate 61,723 downwards.
TTGATCTTAGGTTTAGTTGGTGGTTTTTACGGTGCTCGAAGATATATGGAAAAGTACCTCAAAGAAAATCCACCATTTAACGAAGATCAATTGCGACAAATGATGCTGCAAATGGGTCAAAAACCTTCACAGAAGAAATTGAATCAAATGATGCACTCAATGCAGAATCAAACCAGCAAGAAGTAGTGGTTTGTCTGTGTAAAAACTAAGCCCTGACAAGAATTAGATGTCAGGACTTTTTTGATAGGCACTATTCGCTTGATTTCTTACTGTCAATTTCCTTCACTTTTTTTGAGACGTCGACATACTTGAACGCCGGATCGACCGCATAGTCAAGGGCATCAAAGGCGATTTGCATCTGTTGCTCAACTTGCTTTTGGGCTTCATCATCAAGCTTGGCTTTTCGATCCAAATAAATTGGCTCCCCAAACGCAATTTTTACAGGTTTCCGGGCGAACAACCGTTTAAAAGTCAACGGTCCCTGATAAATAACCGGAACGAGGGGAACGTTGGCTAATTTCGCAATTAATGCTGCTCCGCCCTTAAGTTGCTCTGAATGACGGGTTCCTGATGGAAATAAAATCAGTGATAAATCAGTCTTGCGTAGTCTTTTAACGGGGGTTTTGATAGCTGACGGTCCAGGATTATCCCGGTCCACTGCAAATGCATTTGCGTGAACTAAAATAAACTTCAAAATTGGATTTTTAAATAGTTCTTTTTTCGCCATAAAAGTAAACTTTTTAGGGCTGGCAGCCAAGGCAAAATAGATTGGATCAAACCAAGTCCGATGGGGTCCCACCAAGATAAAGTTTCCCTTTGGTAATCGCTCCGTGTGTAAATAATGAGCATTTCCATTAATCAAAAATACCAGGAAACGAACAATTATTCTGGCAAATGAATAAAACAATTCCATTTCCTTCTTTCATAATCTGATAGAATAATATTAACGTAAACTAGAAGTGTTTGGCAAACTAAAATGTGAAGGAATAATAATGATGCAGGTTAAATTACGAGCTGACGAGCGGATTGATCGCTTATACAGCAAGGACATTTCGATTATTCAAAGCCCAGAAGTCTTTTCCTTTTCTCTTGACGCGGTGTTGCTGGCGGACTTTGCAAAAGTGAGCGGCAAAAGGATCAAAGAGGTGGTGGATCTTTGTGCCGGCAATGGGGCAGTTGGCCTTTTTTTGAGTGAAGCGACAACTGCTCACATCACGATGATTGAAATCCAGCAGCGATTGGCAGATATGGCTAAACGGAGTGTTTTACTCAATGATCTTGAAGGGAAGATTACTGTTGTCAACGATGATTTGAGGAATGCTACGAACTATGTCAAAAAGGATTCTGTAGATGTTGTGGTTTGTAACCCGCCTTATTTTGTTAATTATGATACCAGTGAAAAGAACCCAAACACGTATCTTGCGATTGCTCGCCATGAACTGACCATAACTTTGGATCAGATTGTGGCGGTTGCGGCCGGCTTGCTTAAGATGAATGCCAAGCTTTTTATGGTATACCGACCCGATCGGTTAACTGATCTGTTTTTCAGCCTTCGTTCAAATCGATTAGAGCCTAAAGTGGTTCAACTTGTTAGGCCCAGAAATGGGAGTGATGCCAACATGGTTTTGGTTGAGGCAATTAAGGATGGCAAACCAAATGGCTTAAAGATTAAGCCTGATGTGATTACTTATGATGGGGATGCCTACACACCTCAAGTAAAGAAGATGCTTTATGGAACAAACAAATAGTTTTTATATGTATGTATTATTATGCAGCGATGGAAGCTTGTATACGGGGTTTAGTACCGATGTTCAACGCCGATTCACACAGCATCAAGCTGGTAAAGGCGCAAAGTACACTCGTTCTCATTTTCCTGAAAAGATCTTGTTTACAAAAGCTTTTCAAAATGAGCATGACGCTCTTAGCGCCGAGTATCAATTTAAACACTTAACGAGAAAGCGAAAGATTGATTACTTGACATCCCATGGTGTTCAGGCACGTTAAAGCCCTTTGTGTCGGCTCTGGCGGTGATAATTGTTCGGCTGGGTGGTATAATGAAATCACTTTATGAGGAGGTCGTATCCATGAAAATTATTGCGTATGGCATTCGTGCCGATGAAAAGCCTTTTTTAGACAAGTGGTCAGAAGGAAATCCAACAGTTGAGGTGGCGTCCACTGCTGAATTGCTTGATGAAAACACGGTTGATCAGGCAAAGGGTGCAGATGGCGTGGTTACATATCAGCAGAAGCCTTACACAGCGTCTGTCTTGGACAAGTTGGGCAGCTTTGGAATCAAGTATTTGTCGTTGAGAAACGTGGGTGTTGACAACGTTGATGCCACCGCTGCAAAACGAAATGGTATTCAAGTGACCAACGTGCCTGCCTATTCCCCACAAGCCATCGCAGAATTTACTGTGACTCAACTGATGCGATTACTGCGAAGGACACCAACTTTTGACAATAAAATGGCTAATGGCGATCTTCGCTGGGCACCAGATATTGCTGAAGAGTTAAACCAAATGACGGTCGGTGTCTATGCAACTGGCCGAATTGGCAGGGCAGCCATTCAAATTTATCAAGGCTTTGGCGCTAAAGTGATTGCTTATGATATTTACCATAATCCGCAATTGGAAAAAGAGGGAATTTACGTCGAAACCCCCGATGAACTGTATGCAAAAGCTGACGTTATCTCTCTTCATGCTCCTGCCACCAAGGAAAATGAACATATGCTTAATGATGAGGCATTTGCCAAAATGAAAGATGGGGTTTACATTCTTAATCCTGCGCGTGGTATTTTGGTTGATACGGATGCGTTAATTAAAGCACTGGATTCCGGTAAGGTTGCTGGTGCCGCGTTGGATACTTACGAAGATGAAGTGGGTGTTTTCAATAATAATTTTGGCAGTTTTGATAAGATTCCGGATGACCGTTTGAAGAACTTGATGAAGCGGGAAAATGTGCTTGTCAGCCCACACATTGCTTTTTACACCAAACGAGCAGTTCGCAACATGGTTTATTATGCAATGGACGCTAACAAGTCATTGATCGAAACGGGTCAATCAGATAAGTTAGTTGAACTGTAATTAGTGGCATTCACCTGTCTCGGTGCTGTATATCAAAAAAGTGGACGCTTGACTTTAGATCCTCAGTTACAGGATTGTAAAGTTAAGCGTCCACTTTGGTTATCATGAGCGTTGGCGTTAATCAACTTGGGCAGCCAAGTCTAATAGTAAATCTCGCAGCTCCGCGGGATTTCTGACTGTTTGATCCGGAATAATGTTCGGATCGCTGATTGTACTGTTGTGATTATTGTACCAAACTGTTTGCCAGCCAGCTTTCTTTGCAGGAACGATATCGTCAAAGTAAGAACTACCGACATAAATCATTTCGTTTCCCCGCAGGTTGAATTTGCGGTTCATAAGGGTAAAAATCATCGGATCAGGTTTCTTGGCTTTGGCATCCTCGGAAGTGATAATTTGTTCTCTGGTAAACCAGTGATGCAGTTTGAGCTTCATTATTTTAGCAAGTTGAATTTCATTTGAGCCATTCGTAATAATCCCTAATTTAAACTTTGTAACGAGGGTATTAAACATAGTCGTTAGGCCGTCGAAGAGTTGGATACCGTTACTGGATTCTTCAAATGCCGACAGAAAATCAGCTGCGGCCGACTGGGTGAGACCTGGGAGACTAAACTTTTTAAAAGTATGGTGTAAGCAATGGAAGTTAATTTCTGCTCTTGATAGTTTCATGTCTGAATCGGAATTTGATTTGGCAACCACTAGCTGTTCTTGGCGAATATAGTTAGAAAAGATTTGATCCATTTCATCAGCTGAGACAGTCAGCTCAAAAAGTCTTCGGAATGCCCTCTCGAAAGGCTGTTGCTGGTCGTATAGTGTATCGTCAACGTCGAAAACGATGGCTTTAATCATGTAATTTCCTCCTTGTCACGAGTTTCAATTCTAACACGTTTTACTTAAATTTAACAATTTACATCACAAATTGGTGACAAACTACAGTTAATGCTTGCGCTGGCGGGCAATATCTTATATACTTTTAAAGGTGTTTTAAATACACACCTGACGTGATGCTTTGAGTAGTGCCTATTCTGGTTCTTGAAGCAGCAGATCGTTGGGGAGGAAAAACTATATGGAGGCTATATTATGTCTGTTATTTCTATGAAACAATTGTTGGAAGCAGGTGTCCACTTCGGTCACCAAACTCGTCGTTGGAATCCAAAGATGAAGCAATATATCTTTACTGAACGTAATGGTATTTATATCATTGACTTACAAAAAACCGTTAAGTTAATTGACGTTGCTTATAATTTCATGAAGGAAGAAGCCGCAAAAGGTGCCGTTGTTCTCTTCGTTGGAACTAAGAAGCAAGCTCAAGATTCTATCGCAGAAGAAGCAAAACGCGCTGGCCAATACTACGTTAACAATCGTTGGCTTGGTGGTACATTAACCAATTGGGAAACTATCCAATCACGGGTTAAACGTTTGAAGGACCTTAAGAAGATGGCGACTGATGGTACATTCGACATCCTTCCTAAGAAGGAAGTTTCACTTTTGATTAAGCAACAAGACAAGTTGGAACGATTCTTAGGCGGAATTGAAGATATGCCAAAGATTCCTGATGTTATCTTTATTGTTGATCCTCGTAAAGAACAAATTGCTGTTCACGAAGCAATGAAGTTGAATATTCCAATCGTTGCGATGGTTGATACCAACACTGATCCGGATCAAATCGATGTTGTCATTCCATCAAACGATGACGCAATCCGTGCCGTTCGTCTGATCACTTCAACAATGGCAGATGCCATTATTGAAGGCCGTCAAGGTGAAGATGACGTTAACGAAAAGACTTTCGAAGGTAAAGATGCTGATAAGAAAGACAAAAAAGAAGATTCAATTGAAGATATTGCCAATGCTGTTGAAGGCGACAATTCAAAAAAGTAATTAATTAAGCACTAGGCTGACCCTATCGCTGTGGACCAATTTGGCCTTGGTGTAGGGCCAGTTTTTATTAACATTAAAAGGGAGGCCATTATAATGGCAAAAATTTCCGCATCTCAAGTTATGGATTTACGAAAGAAAACCGGCGTTGGTATGATGGACGCAAAGAAAGCTTTAGTTGCTACTGAAGGCGATTTTGACAAGGCGATCGAAGTACTCCGTGAAAAAGGCGTTGCCAAAGCTGAAAAAAAGAGCGGCAGAGTTGCTGCTAATGGGTTAACCACGATTGCTGTTAAAGACAATACGGCCGCAATTGTTGAGATTAATTCTGAAACTGACTTTGTTGCCACTAGTGATCCTTTCAAGGCACTTGTGAGTCGGGTAAGTGACGCAATCGTTGCCAACAAGCCTGCTGACGTTGATGCTGCCCTCGCATTAAAGACCGACAAGGGGACTGTTAAAGATGATTTAATCGAAACAACGCAAGTCACTGGCGAAAAAGTGACCTTACGTCGTTTTGCGATTCTTGATAAGAATGATGATGAAGTATTTGGTTCATACTTGCATAATGGTGGCTTGATCGGGGCCCTTGTTCAATTAAAGGGTGCTGATGAAGAAACTGCTAAGGACGTTGCAATGCATGTTGCTGCAACTAATCCCGAGTTCTTAAACAAAGATGAAGTGCCAGCCGATCGGTTAGCTCATGAAAAAGAAGTCTTAACTCAAGAAGCATTGAACGAAGGTAAGCCTGAAAAGATTGTTGAAAAAATGGTTGAAGGCCGACTTCACAAGTTCTTGGCAGAAATCTGCTTAGAGGATCAAGAATTCGTTAAGGATCCAGACCAAACTGTTTCCCAATACGTTGCTTCAAAGAATGGCTCAATTGTCAAATTCGTCCGTTACGAAGTTGGCGAAGGCATCGAAAAGAAACAAGAGAGCTTTGAAGACGAAGTTCGTGATCAATTAAATAACTAATAATGACATTAAGCCGGCCAGAACATCTTGTTTTGAACCGGTTTTTTTCTGCGTTAAGCTAATTTTTCATCGGATTTTCAAACTGTTGGGTACCTTTATTGGATTTTGATAAGAATAAATGCTAAGAATTCCTGAAAATGCCAGTTTTCTTGTTGCTGACTTCTTTAGTATGCTAAAATTGATTGTAATGATTAACTATGGGAGGCACCTAGATGTCTAAAGTAAAGTATAACCGAATTATTTTAAAATTAAGCGGCGAGGCATTAGCTGGCGAGCGGGGTTTTGGAATTAATCCACCCGTTATTAAAAATGTCGCCCAGGAAGTCAAAGATATATGTGATCTTGGCGTTCAAATTGGAATCGTTGTCGGCGGTGGTAATATGTGGCGTGGAGAAGCCGGTGCCGAGATGGGGATGGAACGGGCCCAAGCCGATTACATCGGAATGTTAGGAACGACCATGAATGGTCTTGCACTTCAAGACAACCTTGAATCATTAGGTGTTCCTACCCGGGTTCAAACGTCAATTGAAATGCGCCAAATTGCTGAACCATACATTCGCCGAAAAGCAATCCGCCACCTCGAAAAGGGTCGGGTGGTGATATTTGCTGCTGGTACCGGTAATCCTTATTTTTCAACTGATACAACTGCTGCCCTTAGAGCTGCAGAAATCGGTGCTGATGCAATTTTGATGGCCAAAAATGGCGTTGATGGTATTTATTCTGCCGATCCACGAAAGAATAAAAACGCCGTTAAATTTCAAACTTTAACCTATATGGATATACTAGAAAAGGGATTGAAAGTGATGGATTCCACGGCTAGTTCACTTTCAATGGACAATCATATTCCGTTAGTTGTTTTCAACCTTAATAACCCTGGAAATATTCGCAAAGTGGTCATTGGTGAAAACATCGGAACGACTGTGAAGGAGAAATAGATATGGCAGATTCGCAAACAGTATTAAATGAAGCAAAACAAAAGATGAAGAAAGCCCAAGAAGTTCTTGAACGTGAACTTGGTAAAATCCGGGCAGGAAGTGCTAACGCCAGCCTGTTAAATGGTGTGATGGTCAATTATTATGGTGCACCAACACCACTGAACCAGATTGCATCAATTACAATTCCCGAAGCACGTGTTATACTAATTACTCCTTACGATAAATCTGCATTGGAGGACATCGAAAAGGGAATCTATGAAGCCGATTTGGGCATTAATCCAGCTAATGATGGGACAGCAATTCGGTTGGCGGTGCCAGCGTTAACTGAAGATCGTCGAAAAGAGGTTGCCAAGCAAGTTAAAGCAACTGGCGAGGAAAGTAAGGTTGCCATCCGAAACGTCCGCCGTGAGGCAATGGATAGCTTGAAGAAGAGTAATAAGAATGAGGACATTACGGACGATGAATTACACCGTTTCGAAGATCAAGTTCAAAAACTAACTGATTCTAATATTAAAAGTCTTGAAAAAATCGTTTCTGATAAAGAAGACGAAGTCATTAACGGTTAGAAAGAAGGATATGAACATGGCAGAAAACAATTCAGGTAACAAAGACGATGAAGTTGCAGTAGTTCCTGGAACTGACGAATTTGGCAAAATGCTTTTTAAATTGAACCAACCAGTAACTCCCGACAATCTTTCTGTGTTGGACTACAATGGCGGTCACCTACAACCAGTTCAAGATGATCTATATGCAATGCCAGCATACGTTACTGACGATTTCAACTTATTCTTCATCGTTTCTCAACTGGTTGAAGAAGACTGGGTCATTGCATTCTCAAATGCAACAATCGAAAAGGGAAATGAAATTACCGACTTGTCAGAACCAATGACGACCGGTAAGGGGCTCAACATGTTAGGTCAAAAGAGCCCTGAAGATGCTAACAACTTGCTTAAATATTTCAATACCTTAGCTGATGCCAAACGTGGCGAATGGCGAATGGTTGAACGTCCAGATGGTGCAACAAACTAACAATTGAGTGCATTTTGGGATGAGTTCTTCTCATCCTTTATTTTTGCCCTCAACCAAATTTAGGAGCGTGCCATGTCCAAGCAAATCAATCAAAACAAGTTAATAGTAGATCCTAGCCGAATTCCCAACCACGTCGCCATCATCATGGACGGAAATGGTCGTTGGGCTCAAAAACGTCATTTACCACGAATTGCAGGTCATAAACAGGGGATGGAAACCGTTAAAACTGTTACCAAGGCTGCCAGTAAGCTGGGAGTGAAGGTGTTAACACTCTATGCGTTTTCAACCGAAAACTGGAAACGCCCAACTGATGAAGTCAGTTTCTTAATGGGCTTACCAGTTAAATTTTTCAATAACTTTATTCCTGAGCTGATTGAAAATAATGTTCAAGTCAAGGTGATGGGACTGATTGACCAATTACCACCCAAGACCCAGCAAGCAGTTCGGAATGCAATTGCGGATACTAGTCAGTGCACTGGCATGATCTTGAATTTTGCTTTAAACTATGGGAGTCGTTTAGATATTAAACTGGCGGTTCAACAAATTGCCAGTGAGGCGAAGGCCGGTAAAGTTGATCCTCAGAAAATTGATGATGCGATGATTTCGAATCATTTAATGACCGGTTTTTTGGGAGACTTTCAGGATCCGGATTTACTGATCAGAACGAGTGGAGAGGAACGGATTTCCAACTTTCTTCTCTGGCAAATCGCCTATAGTGAACTAGTTTTTACAGATACGTTATGGCCGGATTTTGATGGGGTAACCCTTAGTCAAATGATTGAGGAGTATCAGCAACGAGATCGCCGTTTTGGTGGCCTCAATAATAGTAAATAGGAGCGAACAGTTGTGAGACAACGGGTAATAACAGCAGTAGTTGCGTTAATCATTTTTATTCCAATTATCATATTGGGCGGCGTGTGGGTTGATATCGCTGCAATGGCATTAGGGGTTGTGGCAGTTTCTGAAGTCCTAATCATGAAGAAGCGAATTCTGGTTTCTGCCGAGTCAATTATTGCTTATTTAGGTGTCAGTGTGCTGATCCTGCCGGACAGTTGGACAGCAATTTTACCTGCCAAGGTAGAACAGAACTTCGTTTTTTTCTTGTTTGTGTTGATGCTGTTGTTATTGACCGTCTTCAGCAAAAACTTATTCACGTTCGATGATGCTGGTGTGATCGCATTGGGCATGCTCTATGTCGGAATGGGCTTCCATTACTTTATTCTGGCCCGAGCCGTTTCGTTGACTGTCCTCTTGTATGCTTTATTTATCGTTTGGTCGACTGATAGTGGTGCCTATATTTTTGGCCGAATGTTTGGCAAACACAAATTGGCGCCGAGAATCAGTCCCAACAAAACGTGGGAAGGCTCAATTTATGGATCGATTGCCGCGACAATTATCTGTTCAATTTACATTTACTTTTTCCCGATTTCTGGATATTCACTATTGCAAATGATTATCATCACAATTCTCCTTTCAATTGCGGGTCAATTTGGTGATTTGATTGAATCTGCACTCAAGCGCTATTATGGGGTGAAAGATTCTGGTAAAATACTTCCAGGGCATGGTGGGATTTTAGACCGCTTTGACAGCCTATTGTTTGTCCTGCCAATGCTTCATTTAGTCGGAATCATTTAGTTTTTAGGAGGAAAGAGTCACTTGATAACTACAATTATTGTCTTCATAATCGTTTTTGGTATTCTGGTGATCTTTCACGAGTTTGGCCATTTTATTACTGCTAAGCGCTCGGGAATTCTTGTTCGAGAGTTTTCGGTTGGAATGGGGCCAAAAGTGTTCTACTACCGAAAAAACAGCACAACGTTTACGTTGAGATTGTTGCCACTTGGCGGTTATGTCCGCATGGCCGGCGAGGGCGATGATGGTGAAGAGGAATTAAAGCCTGGAACTCCAGTCACACTTCAATTGAATGATCAAGGGGTCGTCACATCCATTAATACCAGTAACAAGCATTCCTTGTTTCAAGGAATCCCATTGACCGTTACTAATACTGATTTAGACACTGGGTTGTATATTAAAGGATACGAAAATGGGGACGAGTCGCAAGTGAAGTCCTATCTTGTTGATCATGACGCGACAATTATTGAAACGGATGGCACCGAGCTTCAAATTGCCCCGCGGGATGTTCAATTCCAATCTGCAACTTTACCAAAGCGAATGCTCACGAATGTTGCCGGAGTCTTTAATAACTTTATTTTGGCGATTTTGGTTTATACCATTCTTGGTTTTGTTCAAGGTGGGGTTGCCTCAAACAGTAATAAAGTCAACGTGATGCCAAATGATTCAGTTGCGCGGGATGCGGGAATGAAATCAGGCGATCGGGTCGTGTCGATTGATGGACACAAAACGACTGATTGGCAAGCGATGGCTGTCCAAATTAGTGCGAATCCAAACAAAAAAATTTCAGTTATTGTCAATCGTGATGGCCAGAATAAGTCCCTTTCAATGAAACCCAAATCCCAAACCCTCAACGGCAAGAAGAGTGGTTTCATTGGGGTTACCCAGTCCATGGACACCAGTTTTAAAGCAAAAATCCTATCTGGCTTCACGAAAACCTGGTCGATGGGTAAAACTTTGCTGGGGGCGCTTTGGTCTATGGTGAGTGGTCATTTTAGTTTGAACGATCTTGGTGGTCCGGTTGCAATTTTCGCAACTACTTCTACGGCCGCTTCCATGGGATTGAGTGGCGTCTTGAATTTCTTGGCGTTCCTCTCTCTCAACTTGGCGATTATTAATCTCATTCCAATTCCAGGTTTAGATGGTGGTAAGTTAGTTCTGAACATCATCGAGGCTATTCGTCGCAAACCTGTTTCTCAGACAACCGAAACAGTTGTGACCTTGATTGGGTTTGCATTTTTAATGTTACTCATGATTCTCGTAACTTGGAATGATATCGAGCGTTACTTCTTACATTAATTAACAATTAGAATTTAAAGGAGATCTTTTTTCGATGAAGCAATCACAAATTTTGGTGCCAACCCTCAAAGAAACCCCAAGTGGTGCAGAGGCCCTGAGCCACAAAATGTTGGTTCGGGCTGGCTATATTCGTCAAGTTTCAGCTGGAATGTATGCCTACTTGCCACTTGCCTACCGCGTATTGACCAAGATCGAAACGATCGTTCGTGAGGAGATGGAAAAAACATCTGCCCACGAAATGCTGATGCCTGATATTTTACCGGCTGACCTTTGGAAAGAGTCCGGTCGTTATGATACATATGGGCCTGAACTTTTTAAGTTCAAGAACCGTCATGATACCGATTTTATTTTAGGCCCAACGCATGAGGAAACATTCACTGCGCTTATTCGTGATTCAATTAAATCGTATAAGCAGTTACCACTGATTCTTTACCAAATTCAGAATAAATATCGGGATGAAAACCGGCCTCGTTATGGGTTGCTCCGCAGCCGGGAATTTATTATGAAGGACGCATATTCTTTTGCCACTAACGAAGAGGACTTGGACAAGGCTTATCAGGCAATGGAAAAAGCCTATCGGACGATTTTTGATCGAATTGGCTTGAAATACCGGGTCATTATTGGCGATGGTGGTGCAATGGGGGGGTCTGATTCCAAGGAATTCTCCGCAATGGCAGCTGTGGGTGAGGATACGATTGTTTATTCGGACAAGAGCGATTACTTTGCCAACCTCGAAATGGCAAAGTCTAAAGTGGATGCGACCCCAGATACCGATGCTGAAGAAGCAATCAAGAAGGTTGGAACCCCCAACGCTAAAACCATTCAAGAAGTTGCCGACTTTTTGAATGTGCCTGAAACCAAAACAATCAAGTCGATGTTGTATATTGCGGACGAAAAACCGGTTATGGTGCTCGTTCGTGGCGATTATGATGTGAATGAGGTTAAGGTTAAAAATTATCTCAAGGCTGATTTTCTTGATTTGGCGACTGACGAACAAGCTCAGAAATATCTCGGAGCAGACTTTGGCTCGTTGGGACCAGTTGGAGTGAGCGAAGACATCAAAATTCTCGCTGATCAACGGGTCGCCAACATGAAAAATGCCGTGGTTGGCGCTGACGAAGATGGCTATCATTACGTCAATGCCAATTCTGACCGTGATTTTCGGATCGACGAAGTGGACGATTTTGTCACCATCAAGGAAGGCGAACTGTCACCTGATGGCAAGGGTAAGCTGAAATTCACTCGGGGAATCGAAATCGGCCATATCTTTAAACTTGGTACAAGGTATTCAAAGAGTCTCAAAGCCAATGTTTTGGATGAAAATGGCAGGGCTGTCCCAGTTATCATGGGATCATATGGGATTGGAATCAGTCGTTTATTATCAGCAATCTCTGAACAAAACGCTGATGAAAACGGGCTGGTTTGGCCAGTTGCTGTGGCCCCATACGTGGTTCACGTTATTCCAATTAACGCTAAAAAGCAGGTTCAGATGGATTTGGCCAACCAGATTGAGAATCAATTAACCAAGAATGGCCTTGAAGTCTTGGTTGATGACCGTAAAGAACGGGCTGGTGTTAAATTTGCTGACTCTGATTTGATGGGAATTCCGTTGAGAATCACCATTGGTAAAAAAGCTGAAGATGGGATTGTCGAAATTAAAATTCGTAAAAGTGGCGAAACTGTTGAAAGCAAGGTCGAAGAATTAAGTGATACAATAAAAATATTGTTGAAGAATCTTGACTAATCTCGTATATACCTTCTAGTATGTAACTGATTGTCATCAGTTCAATTTGAGGAGGCTGGGGCAAAGCTGTGTTTTGTCCTTGGTCTTCTCTTTTATTTGAGGAAGTTTGACTGTTTGATTGCTAAATTGTGATTTTGGGCGACTACTTTCTGTCATTAAGTATTAGCAACAGGACAAAAAGTCTTTTCTATTGCTGATATTTTAGAAGACAATCGTCTTTTTCACCACTTATAGGAGGACCTGCCGTGAGTTTGGATCGGAACGCATTATTTGATAAATTATTACAACAACTTCAATGGTCGCAAGCCGGCCAAATGCCGTACTTCGACGGTGCCAAAATTGATCATTTGGAAGTCCATCAGAAAAGTAATCGTTGGCAGTTTGACATCACAACGCCCCGAATTCTACCATTTGAAGTCTTCACAGATTTCAATGCCCGCCTTAAGTCCGCGTTCGACGAGATTGCCCAGGTATCACTTAATATTTCAGCGGCCAACAACAATTTCAATGAACAACTGCTTCGGCAATATTGGCAGTGGGTCGTGGTTAACAGTGGAGTCACTTCGCCTTTAATCAAGGAATTGTGTGAAGATAAATATCCTTCAATTGTTGATTCGAGAATTGAATTCATTGCCGAAAATGACATTGTCAAGGATTTCATGACCAATACTGCCTTAGGACCAATCGAAGAAATGTACCAACAGGCTGGTTTTCCCGACTTTACAATTCATACAATCGTTGATGAAAGCTTGTCTCAACAGAATATTCAGGCATTCAAGAAGAAAAATGAGGCGGCTAATGCTGAGTTGGTCAAAAAAGCCAACGAAGCCATTCAAAAAACCAATGCCGCTAAACCAAAACATGGTGGTTCAGCCAAAAGTTTAATTGGCCGAAAAATCAAGGATGATTTGCCGGTCACCCAGTTGGAAGAGATTACCGAAGAAGAGCGGTCCATTGTTGTTTCCGGATATGTCTTTAACAAAGAAATTCGGGAATTGCGCTCTGGTCGTCAGTTACTAATGCTAAAAATAACTGATTATACCTCTTCTATTCAGGTGAAGAAGTTCTCTAATAAGGGTGAAGAAGCCTTGTTTGAAGGGGTTAACGAAGGCGATTGGGTCAAAGTCCGTGGGAATGTTCAAGAAGACAATTATTCTCATGAGTTAACCCTTAATGCCTATGACATTAATCCTGTCAAAACGGTTTCCCGTCAAGACAGTGCGCCTGACGATAAAAAGCGAGTTGAACTTCATCTCCACACCTCAATGAGTCAAATGGATGCGACAAACAACATCGCTGATTTTACCAAGCAGGCTAAAAAATGGGGGCACAAAGCCATCGCAATCACGGATCATGCCGCGGTGCAAGGATTCCCAGATGCCTTTCATGCTGCCGAAAAAAATGATATTAAAATGCTTTATGGCGTTGAAATTAACTTGGTTGATGATGGTGTCCCGATTACTTACAATGATCAGCATATTCCGTTACTTGATGCAACGTACGTTATTTTTGATACCGAAACAACGGGATTGTCTGCCATGTATGACCGGGTCATTGAATTATCAGCTGTTAAAATGAAAAATAGTAATGTGATCGATCAATTTGAAGAGTTCATCGATCCCGGTTTTCATCTTTCGGAACAGACGACAAACTTGACGTCAATTACCGATGAAATGGTCCACGGTTCTAAATCCGAAGAAGAAGTTTTCAAATTATTTAGAGAATTTTGTGGCGATGCAATTGTTGTCGGCCATAACGTTACTTTTGATATGGGCTTTATGAATAAAGGCTATGTTCGCCATGGCATGCACGAAATGGCCAATCCTATCATCGATACGCTGACACTTGCCCGATTCTTGTACCCTAACCTGCGGGGTTATCGGTTAAACACTTTAGCAAAGAAATTTGATGTCAGCTTGGAGCACCACCATAGAGCAATCTATGATGCTGAAACCACTGGTCACTTGAACTATCTCTTTTTAAAAGATGCGGAAAAGCGTTATGGGATTGTTTATCATGACCAATTGAATGAGCATATGACGGATAATGACGCCTATCGTCACGCGCGCCCGTCCCACGCAATTTTGCTTGCCCAAACTCAAGCTGGATTGAAGAATATGTTTAAGATTGTTTCACTTTCCAACGTTCAATATTTCCACCGGGTCCCCCGGGTTCCTCGGAGCCAACTTGAGAAATATCGTGACGGCATTATCGTAGGATCTGCCTGTTCATCAGGGGAAGTTTTCACTGCGATGATGCAAAAAGGGATGGATGAAGCTCGCCAAAAGGCCCAATTCTATGATTATCTTGAAGTTCAGCCAAGACGGGCTTATGCACCACTGATCGAATCTAGATTGATTGCTGATGAAGATAACTTAGAGGAAATTATTTCTAACATTGTGAAACTTGGCGATGAACTGGGTAAACCAGTGGTTGCTACCGGAGATGTCCACTATCTCAACCCGCAGGACTATATTTATCGAAAAATTCTGATTAATTCTCAAGGTGGCGCCAATCCACTGAATCGCCAGGAGCTGCCTGATTTGCATTTCTTGACGACCGACGAAATGCTAGGTGATTTTGGCTTTCTTGGTGCGGACAAGGCTGAAGAAATCGTTGTCACCAACACAAATAAAATTGCCGACGAGATTGATGATGTCCATCCATTAAAAGATAAGCTCTACACGCCTCGAATGGAGGGTGCCGAAGACGAGATTAAAACCCGGACCATGAATACTGCTCACGAGTGGTATGGTGATCCGTTGCCTAAAATTGTGTCTGATCGTTTGGATAAAGAGCTGAAAAGTATCATCGGCAACGGATTTTCCGTTATTTATTTAATTGCTCAACGACTGGTTGCCAAAAGTAACAAAGATGGGTATTTGGTTGGGTCACGAGGATCTGTTGGTTCAAGTCTGGTGGCGACACTGACAGGAATTACCGAAGTAAATCCATTGCAACCCCATTATCGTTGCCCAAATTGTCGCCACACAGAGTTCTTCACAAAGGGCGAATATAGTTCAGGCTATGATTTACCTCGGAAGAAGTGTCCAGAATGCGGCACCCTAATGATTGGCGATGGCCACAATATTCCGTTTGAAACTTTCTTGGGATTCACAGGAAATAAGGTTCCAGATATTGATTTGAATTTCTCTGGTGACTATCAACCAATCGCTCATAATTATACTAAGGTGCTGTTCGGTGAGAAGAACGTATTCCGTGCCGGAACGATCGGGACGGTCGCTGATAAGACTGCTTATGGATACGTGAAGGCCTATGAGCGGGACAAGGGTAAAGTTTACCGTCAAGCTGAAGAAGATCGGCTTGCAAAAGGCGCCACCGGGGTTAAGCGGACAACTGGGCAACATCCGGCTGGGATTATCGTTGTGCCGGATTATATGGATATTTACGACTTTACGCCCATCCAATATCCCGCTGATGACCAAGATGCTGCATGGAAAACGACCCACTTTGATTTCCATTCGATTCATGACAATATTTTAAAAATCGATATTCTGGGTCATGATGATCCGACGATGATTCGAATGCTTCAAGATTTATCTGGCATTAATCCAAAAACAATTCCAATGGATGATCCTGGCGTCATGTCAATCTTTTCAAGTCCTAAGGTATTGGGCGTAACCGAGGACCAGATCCAATCCAAGACTGGAACGCTGGGAGTGCCGGAATTTGGGACGCGGTTTGTTCGGGGGATGCTTGAACAAACTCATCCAAGTAATTATTCAGAGTTGCTTCAAATTTCTGGTTTGTCTCACGGGACTGACGTGTGGATGGGCAATGCCGATGAATTGATCAAGAACGGGACGGCAACGATTGCCAATGTGATCGGCTGCCGGGATAACATTATGACTGATTTGATTAATTGGGGCCTGGATTCTGAATTATCCTTCCAGATCATGGAAAGCGTTCGTCATGGCCGGGGAATTCCAGATGATTGGCAAGCTGAAATGAAGAAAGCCAAAATTCCCGACTGGTATATCCAATCCTGCCTAAAGATCAAGTACATGTTCCCACGAGCCCATGCGGCTGCTTACATTCTAATGGCGCTTCGAATTGCTTACTTCAAAGTCTATTTCCCAATGATTTACTATGCTGCCTACTTCTCAGTTCGGGCTGATGACTTCGACATTGTTTCGATGTGCCGTGGTAAAGAAGCTGTTAAGAATGCAATGCGGCAGATTAATGATAAAGGGATGGAAGCTTCGACCAAGGAAAAGAATTTGTTAACGGTTCTGGAACTTGCAAATGAGATGCTTGAACGTGGATACCAATTTCAGATGGTTGATCTAAGCAAATCGGATGCCAGCCAGTGGTTGATTGATGGAGATACGTTAATTGCCCCGTTTAACTCTGTGCCGGGTCTGGGTCTCAACGTAGCCAAGCAGATTGTGGCTGCTCGAGAAGATAAGCCATTCCTGTCTAAGGAAGACTTGTCTAAACGGGGGAAGGTATCCAAAACCTTGATTGACTTTATGACTGAAAATCATGTATTGGATGGTCTTCCTGATGAAAATCAGCTCAGCCTTTTTGATATGATGTAACGTGGTTAATAGTCGTGTTTGTAATATTTTCAGCGATATGTTATACTTAATTTATAAAATAACTTGCAAGGAGTGAGCAGAAATGCTCGCTCTTTTTAATGGATAATTTTTAGGAGGCCTTTTTTTGAGCAATGTTGTTGAAACGGTGAAGCAGGTCGTCAAACCAATTTTAGATGAACATTCATTTTACTTATTCGATGTTGAGTTTGTAAAAGAAAAAGGCGGTTGGTACCTTCGGGTTTATATTGATAAGCCCGGGGGCGTCACCATTGACGATTGTGTTGTCGTGAGTGATGAATTAAGTGAAAAATTAGATGCCCTGGATCCAGATCCGATACCCCAAGCTTATTTCTTGGAAGTATCATCGCCAGGTGCAGAACGGCCGCTTCGTAATGAAGAAGAGCTTAAACAGGCAATCGGCGAGTACATCAATGTGTCACTTTATAAGAATTTAAATGGCAGCAAGTCATTTGAAGGAACACTGACAGCTGTTGATGACGATCAATTGATCATGGAAAACGACAAGTGGGGCAAGAATCCAACTTTGAAAGTTCCCCGTGATTTAGTTGCTAAGGCGCGGTTGGCGATTAAATTTTAGCTAAAGGAGACAATAAAAATGAGTAAAGAACTTTTGGGTGCCCTTTCTGCACTAGAAGAAGAGAAGGGTATCAAGAAAGAGGTTGTGATCGACGCCTTGAAAGCAGCCCTAGTTTCTGCATACAAGCGAAACTACGGTCAGTCTCAGAACGTCGAGGTTGACTTCGATGAAACAAAGGGTGAAATGCACGTCTATTCTGTTAAAACCGTTGTGGAAGACGTTGTGAACGATCAACTTCAAGTGACCTTGGACGACGCCCTTCAAATCAATAAGGGGTACGAACTGGGCGATGAAATAAAGTTTGAGGTGACGCCAAAGAACTTTGGTCGAATTGCCGCTCAGACTGCAAAACAAGTGATCATGCAACGGGTTCGTGAAGCTGAGCGAGAGAACGTCTTTGATGAGTACTCCAAATACATGGACGAATTGGTCACTGGAACCGTTGAACGTCAGGATACGCGTTTTGTATACGTTAACCTGGGTAAAGTGGAAGCCGTTATGGGTGTCAAAGATCAGATGCCAAATGAAGTGTATCGGCCACAGGACCGGATTAAGGTCTATGTAACGAAGGTTGAGAATGCCACCAAAGGCCCACAAGTCTTTGTGAGCCGGACTGCCTCTGGAATGTTAAAACGTTTATTTGAACAAGAAGTCCCAGAGATTTATGATGGTACTGTAGAGGTTGTTTCAATTGCAAGAGAGGCTGGGGATCGGGCTAAAGTAGCTGTTCGCTCGAATAGTTCCGATATCGACCCAGTCGGAACGGCTGTTGGCCCCCGTGGACAACGGGTGCAAACAATTGTGAATGAACTGCACGGCGAAAATATGGATATCGTAGAATGGGATGAAGACGATGCGTCATATATTGCCAATGCTTTAAATCCTGCTGAAGTGGTTGATGTGATCTTCGATGAGGATAATGATCGGGCATGTACGGTCATTGTTCCGGATTATCAGTTATCACTAGCAATTGGTAAGAAGGGTCAAAATGCTCGGTTGGCCGCTAAATTAACTGGATTTAAGATTGATATTAAATCTGAAACAGAAGCCAAAGAATTGATGGACCAGCGCCAAGCTGCAGCTGATGATTCAGATGATCCGGTCGATGATTCAACCGATTCGACCGATGATTCAGTTGACCCATCAAGTGACGAGGATTCTGCAGAAGCATCAGTGACAAATCCAAATGATCCGGATTCTGATCAATCTGATGAAGACTAATTTTTAGGAGGCGATTGTATGAAAAAGCGAAAGATTCCAATGAGAAAAGACATCGTCACTGGAGAAATGGCTCCTAAAAAAGAATTAGTTCGGATTGTCCGAGATTCAGATGGTCAGGTTTCCATTGATGAAACTGGTAAGAAATCCGGTAGAGGTGCTTACATTTCCATCAATGTAGACATTGCGAAGAAGGCCAAGTCAGAGCATACTTTTGAAAAAGTATTTTCCACCAAACTGGATGAAAGCTTCTACGATGAACTAATTGCCTACGTTGATCATAAACAGGCTCGAAAAGAGTTGTTTGAGAATGGACAATAAGCAAGCAATTTTAAATTTTATTGGAATTGCCAGAAGAGCCAGCAAAATTGTTTCTGGACAAGATAAATTGTTATCTGAAATTCGAAATGGCAAAGTTCATTTCCTGTTTATCGCTTCAGATACCGGCCAGGCAACTCAAAAAAAATTTACAGATAAGTCTAATTACTATCATGTCCCCGTCAATACCATGTACACTAAAGCAGTGTTGAGTGATGCAATTGGTATGAAACGTACAATCATCGGAATTTCCGATCGGGGTATGGCAAAAAAATTGGTTGAATTAACCGATAACAATAAGGGAGAGTGATGATATGGGGAAAAAGCGGATTTATGAATTAGCTAAAGAACTCAATGTCTCCAGTAAACAAATCGTCGATCGCGCTGACAAAGAAGGATTTACAATTAAAAACCATATGTCAACCGTTGATGATAACCAAGAAAAGCAAATCAGAAAGATGTTTAGCAAGGGTGCAAGTGCGACTAGTCACTCTGCTAGACCACAACAAAACAAGTCACAACATTCAACTTCTCATGTAGCCAAGAAGCCTAATGAAACTCATTCGACAACCAGCAGTTCAAGCCACACTGCAAGTCGGCCAAACAATCGGAATAGTGATTCTAGAAATGGTAATCACAATTCTCGTGACCAACATCAAAGTGCCCGGACAAATCACAGTAATTCAGCCCAGCACACTAGTAATGCGGCTCATAATGATACGCATCGCAATAATAACGTGAACCACTCAAGCTCTAACAACAATGGGAATCATAACGGCGGCAATCAAAACAGTCGCAATCAAAACCAGAACCATAGCAATTCACGTAACAATAATACAAACAATCGTAATAACAACAGTAACAACACTACGCGGACATCTCGGCCTGCAGCTTCCAACACGAGATCGTCTAACAATCGGACCAGCAACAACAGCGGCAATGCGCATTCAAATAATGCCCATCGAAATACTGGAAGCGGTCGATTTGGCGGCAGTTTGAACCGTAATAACAATAACAATCGCGGCGGTTCCAGAAAGTTCAATAAGAAGCGCAACAAAAAGCAACGGAAGCAAAAGAATCAACGGTTGCGTGAAGTTGAACATCATGGTGCTCCAGAACGTAAGGAACGACCATTACCAAAGGTGCTTGAATATCAAGATGGGATGAATGCTCAAGATCTTGGTAAGATTTTGCATCGGGAGCCGGCTGAAATTGTTAAAAAGTTATTCATGCTTGGTGTGATGGTTAACCAAAACCAATCACTCGATAAGGACACAATTGAAATTCTCGCAGCTGATTATGGAATTGAAGCTCAAGAAAAGGTTCATCAAGATCTATCCAACTTGGATAAAATCTTTGAAAAAGAAGAAGCCAACACGGATAATCAAGTATCACGCCCAGCCGTTGTGACAATTATGGGTCACGTTGATCATGGTAAGACCACTTTACTTGATCATTTGCGTCATTCGCATATCACTGCTGGCGAAGCTGGTGGAATTACTCAAGCAATTGGTGCTTACCAAGTTCGCCACGGCGATAACTTGATCACCTTCTTGGATACCCCTGGGCATGCCGCATTTACTGAAATGCGAGCCCGTGGTGCTAACATCACCGATATCACTGTTTTGGTGGTTGCGGCCGACGATGGGGTGATGCCTCAAACAATTGAAGCGATTAACCATGCAAAGGCAGCTAAGACACCAATTATCGTTGCCATTAACAAAATTGATAAGCCGGATGCTAATCCACAGCACGTGACTGATCAATTGATGCAGTATGGCCTTATCCCAGAAGATAATGGTGGTAATACTATTTTTGTTAATATTTCTGCCAAGTTTGGGAAGAATATTGATGAATTGCTTGATATGATCATTCTCGAAGCTGAAATGCTTGAATTGAAGGCCAACCCTGATCAACCAGGGGCAGGTTCTGTAATTGAAGCTCGACTGGATCAAGGCCAAGGACCAGTTGCAACCTTACTTGTTCAGCAAGGGACGTTGCGGGTTGGTGATCCAATTGTTGTTGGTAATACCTTCGGTCGAGTTCGGACAATGACGAACGAACGGGGACGGGATCTGAAAAAGGCCACCCCAGCTACACCAGTTTCCATTACCGGACTAAACGACGTGCCAGAAGCTGGTGATCGATTCGTCGTCTTTGCGGACGAAAAGACCGCTCGTTCAGTTGGTGAGGAACGGGCTAAAGAAGCTCAAGTTGAAGAGCGTCGAAAGACCACCCGAGTAACCTTAGATAGCTTGTTTGATTCCCTCAAGGAAGGGGAAATGAAGGAAGTTGACATTGTCATTAAAGCGGACGTTCAAGGTTCCGTTGAGGCACTTTCTAACAGTCTTCAAAAGATTGAGGTCAAAGGCGTGAAAGTTAACATTATTCATGCGGCTGTTGGCGCGATTAATGAAAGTGATGTCGCTTTGGCTGAAGCAAGTAATGCGATCATCATTGGTTTTAATGTTCGACCAACTCCTCAAGCTAAATCACAAGCTGAAAGTGACCACGTTGACATTCGTCTTCATCAAGTGATCTACAATGCAATTGATGAGGTGGAATCAGCTATGAAAGGGATGCTTGCTCCTACTTACAAGGAAGAAGTTACCGGTCAAGTTGAAGTTCGTGATATCTTTAAGGCTTCTAAAGTCGGAACAATTGCAGGTGGAATGGTTGTTGACGGTTTTGTTGAGAAGAACAGTAAGGTTCGTCTAATTCGGGACGGTGTCGTTGTTTACACTGGTGAATTGAACAGTCTGAAACGCTTTAAAGATGATGTGAATGAAGTTAAACAAGGATTTGAACTTGGTTTAACAATCAAGGACTATAACGATATCAAGGTCGGCGACGTGATCGAGGCCTATGTGATGAAGGAAGTTCCTGTTAAGTAATTCGGAGGTGTTTTCATGGCTCATTATCGCGTTGGTCGATTGGAACAAGAAATTCAAAAAGAAGTTAACGATATTTTGCTCAAACGAGTCCGGGATCCTCGAGTACAGGGAGTGACTTTAACTGGAGTCGAGGTAACCGGTGATCTTCAGCAAGCGACGATCTATTATAGTATTCTCTCCGATAAACCAGAGGATGAACAAACAACTCAGACGGGGCTTGAAAAGGCCGCTGGGCTGATTCGTGGCGAGTTAGGACATCGATTGAGTATTTATAAAACACCTGAAATTAAGTTTGAATTGGATAGTTCAGTTCAATATGGTGATAAGATTGACCAATTGATTAATAAATTGAAGCAACAAGGCGAATAAGAAGTGTCTGAAGAAAAACGTCTTTCGGTTACATAAGAGCTCCTGAATTAAACCCCTGATTTGGGGATTTAGTTCAGGAGCTCTTATGTAATTAATGGCAGTTTTCGCCGTATGATGCTGTTAATAAGATGGCAGTAAGGCCAAAACACGCTATTACCCATGCTGATTTTTATGATATAATTTTACTACATGATTTTATTAGGAGAGAAACAATGGATGGCGTAATTGCTTTATATAAAGAACGCGGAATGACGAGTCATGAATGTGTGAGCTCATTACGAAAAATTTTACACACAAAAAAAGTTGGGCACACTGGCACCTTAGATCCAAATGTTGATGGAGTTCTGCCTATTTGTATTGGCCAGGCAACGAAAATTAGTGAATTGATGATGCAATCAGGTAAAGTCTACCAAGGTGAAATTACGCTAGGAATGGCCTACGATACTGAGGATTTGGATGGAACGTTGATTGCGCAACAGCCGATTGAATCTCCGTTAACATCTGCCCAGATTGATGATGTCTTGGCGAAATTAACAGGCGATATCATGCAAGTGCCACCAATGTATTCCGCAGTTAAAGTGAATGGTCATAAGTTGTATGAATATGCCCGTAAAGGATTAACAATTGACCGTGACCCTCGGCCAATTCACATTGATTATTTTAAACAGCTTAAACCGGCCGCCTATGATCAGGAAAAGCAGACCCAGACGATTTATTTCGAAGTTGGTTGTTCAAAAGGGACCTACGTGAGGACCCTTGCGGTAGATTTCGGCAAACTGATCAACGTTCCCTCAGTAATGACGAATTTAACCCGGATAAAGAGCGGGGGTTTTGATATCTCCCAGTGTGTCACTTTAAAACAGATTCAAGCAGCGGTTGACAACGACAACTTGAAAACGATCTTTCGGCCCCTGGCAGAGGCTTTAGCCGATTATCCTCAATACAGACTTGATGAGAGCCGTTGGGAAATTGTTTCCCATGGTGGTTTTCTGGATCAATCCATCAATCCTGATCACAAGCCCGTTGTTTGTTTAACCTACATGGGAGCAGTCAAAGCCCTGTACAAATTTGATGCTGAGCTTATGAAATATCGTCCCTATAAAATGTTTATCGCGTAAATTAAGAAGGTGTAAATGATTATGAAAATATCTAAACTTCATTATCCACTGGCCGACTCCTTTCATGTCGAAGGAAAGACAGTCGTTGCAATGGGGGTGTTTGACGGCTTCCACAAGGGGCATCAAGAGGTGCTTCAACGAGCCAAAGTAGAGGCGGAAAAAGTGGGAGCTAAGTTCGCAGTCCTCACTTATGACCATCATCCTGCCCTAGTTTATAAAAAAATGGCCGCTCATGAAAAACGTTATTTGACACTACTCGACTACAAGATGGAGTTGTTTGAAAAATTTGGGGTTGATCAAGTCTTTTTGGTTAATTATTCTTATGCATTTCAAAGCCAGCCGCCAGCCCAATTTGTTACGAATTTTATTGATCGTTTTAATGCCGTCGCTGTAGTTGCTGGATTTGACCATACATACGGTGATAAACAAACTGCCACCATGAAAAATCTCCCAAAGTATGCCAACGGGAAATTCAAAGTCATTACCGTTCCTCCAGTTGATAGCGATGGGAAAAAGGTCAGCTCTACCAGAATTCGAATTGAGTTGGATTCCGGTAATATCGATGAAGTCAATGAGTTGCTTGGTCGGCCGTTTCAAACAAAAGGGGTGATCGTCCACGGTGAAGAACGCGGCCGTTTGTTGGGTTATCCCACCGCCAACGTTGAGCATTCAGAATACCAGTGGTTACCCCGAATTGGGATCTATGTTGTGACCGTTGCGATTGCTGGGAAAAAATACCTTGGAATGGCTTCAATCGGCAAGAATGTCACTTTCTCAGATGTCCATCCAATGACCGTCGAAATCAACTTATTGGACTTTGATCAAAATATTTACGGCGAAATTGTGACAGTTGATTGGCTGCATTATCTGCGAGATGAGATTAAATTCCAGACACCAGAGCAATTGATTAACCAACTCGATCAGGATGCCAACGAAACCCGTCAATATTTCAAAGACCATTCCAAGAGTTTGAATTAGCACAATTAGCACTCAAAACAAAATAATGCTAAAAATCGGCCATAATTCCTTGACTAATGTGGAGTGGTTTGTTAAATTATAAATGTGCCTTAGCACTCGAATATATTGAGTGCTAAAAAGAGGTGATTCTGGTGTTAACGGATAGGCAAAAAAATATTCTTCAAATAATCATTCGTGATTATACAAGAACGGGAATGCCAGTTGGTTCCAAGGCATTAGCTTCAGAGTTTCCAACCCATGTCAGTTCTGCGACGGTTAGAAACGATATGGCTGCACTTGAATCAAAGGGCTTGATTACCAAGACACATTTTTCATCAGGCCGGGTACCATCCATTGAAGGTTATCGGTATTATGTGGATAACTTGGTTGAACCGGATCCACTTGATGATAGTGCCGAAGATTTGATTAAGAGCTCTTTTAACAGTGAGTTTAATAGAATTGATGAGATCGTCCAAGAATCTGCGAAGGTTTTGTCTGATTTAACCAATTATATGGCGTTAACATTCAATCCAGAATCAGGCGATGATGTGACGTTGGGTGGCTTTCGACTTGTGAAGCTTGATGACCGACAGGTGATGGCAATTATCGTCACGAATAACGGTCATGTTGTGAATAAGATTTTCCGCCTGGCAAATGTATCGTCTGAGCAGCTGGAAACGATTGTTAACATTATTAATTCCGAATTGGTTGGCAAGCCGTTGCGACAGGTTTTAGAGAAACTCAAGTTCGATATTCCAATGCTAATGACCAAGTATATTCAAACTCCTGAAGGATTTTTGAAGATATTTGGTGAGATGCTTAACGAAGCCGGTAAGGACAAAGTTCACGTTGATGGTGAGTTGAACTTGCTGCGATTTGTCGAGCGTCAAGACGTTGATCGCTTGAAGCCCCTTTATAACTTACTTGGAACCGAGGACACGGTACAAAAAATCATTAATACCAAGTCCAACGACGTTCAGGTTCGGATCGGTGGTGAATTGCGAAACGATCTGTTGAAAGATTACAGTATAATCACTGGAACTTATGATTTAAAGGAGTATGGACACGGGGTCATTGCGGTCATTGGGCCGACAAGGATGCCGTATTCGAAGGTTATTGGCATAGTTGGTGCATTACGAGAGGAACTGACTAAGAAGCTTCTCGGCTACTATGATGATGACCAGGACTAATGCCAGCGATTTGGCAACCTAAGGAGGCGATTGTTTGGCAGAGAATAAGGAAGAATCACTGAATAAGAAGCAGGACCAGCCAAAGGAACAGTCGACTGCCCAACCCAAAGATCAGGCAAAAAATGATCATGAAAAAAAGGTTGCGGCTGACCATTCCAGTAAGAGTGCTGAAGATGTTACCAAGTTGAAGCAGACAGTTGTTCAACTTCAAAAAAAGCTTGATGATATGGAAAATCGATATCTTCGTGCTGAAGCTGATATGAAAAATATTCAGAATCACGCAAAAAAAGAACAAGCTGATTTAATTAAGTATGATGGCCAGCAGTTGGCTCATGACATCCTACCAATTGTTGATAATTTACAACGAGCACTTGCCGTTGAAGTCACTGACGACAATGGGAAACAGCTTAAAAAGGGTGTATCGATGGTTTATGAGCATCTTAACAAAGCACTCAAGGATAATGGTGTGGAGGTTGTTGACGCCCTGAATAAACCATTTGATCCAAAGTTTGAACAGGCTATCCAAACTGCAGATGCGGATGAGGATCATCCTGCTGAAACGGTTGTTCAAGTTCTTCAGGACGGTTACCGTTTGAAGGACCGTGTTTTACGACCAGCAATGGTTGTTGTAGCAAAATAAATCTTTAAAAGAAAAAGAGGATTATCTATGGCAAGTAATAAAATTATCGGTATTGATTTAGGTACCACTAACTCAGCCGTTGCCGTATTGGAAGGCAGCGAGCCTAAAATCATTGCAAACCCTGAAGGAGCCCGAACTACACCATCTGTTGTGGCATTTAAAGATGGCAAGCCTCAGGTTGGTGAAGTTGCTAAGCGTCAAGAGATTACAAACCCTAACACTGTTCGGTCAATTAAGAGTCATATGGGTGAACAAGGTTATACAGTTGATATCGAAGGCAAAAAATATACACCACAGCAAATTTCAGCAATGATTTTGCAGTATATTAAAGATTTCGCAGAAAATTATTTGGGTGACAAAGTGACAGATGCTGTTATCACTGTTCCTGCCTACTTTAATGATGCCCAACGTCAGGCAACCAAGGATGCTGGAAAGATTGCTGGTTTAAATGTTAAGCGAATCATCAACGAACCAACTGCTGCAGCTTTGGCTTACGGCCTTGATAAGCAAGATAAAGATGAAAAGATCTTAGTTTACGACTTAGGTGGTGGTACTTTTGATGTTTCCATCCTTGAATTAGGTGATGGTGTCTTCCAAGTACTTTCAACTAATGGTGATACTCACCTTGGTGGGGATGACTTTGATCGACGGATTATTGATTGGTTGGTTGATAACTTCAAAAAGGAAAATGGAGTTGATCTTTCTAAGGATAAGATGGCTCTTCAACGTTTGAAGGATGCTGCCGAAAAGGCTAAGAAAGACTTGTCAGGTGTGACTGAATCCGAAATTAGCCTGCCATTTATTTCAGCTGGCGATAACGGTCCATTACATTTGCAAACGACTTTGACTCGTGCAAAGTTCAACGAATTGACATCTGACTTGGTTGCAAAGACCAAGGTGCCATTTGACAACGCTCTGAAGGATGCCGGATTACAAACTTCAGACATCGATCAAGTGATCTTAAATGGTGGTTCAACTCGAATCCCAGCTGTTCAAGAAGCCGTTAAGTCATGGACTGGTAAGGAATCTAATCACTCAATTAACCCTGATGAAGCGGTTGCCTTAGGGGCTGCTGTTCAAGGTGGTGTGATTACTGGTGATGTTAAGGATGTTGTTTTGCTTGATGTTACCCCATTGTCACTTGGTATTGAAACCATGGGTGGGGTCTTCACTAAGTTAATTGATCGGAATACAACCATTCCAACTAGTAAGTCACAGGTCTTCTCAACTGCCGCAGATAATCAACCAGCCGTAGATATCCATGTTCTTCAAGGTGAACGACCGATGGCTGCCGATGACAAGACACTGGGTCAATTCCAGTTGACTGACATTCCTGCTGCCCCTAGAGGTGTTCCTCAAATTGAAGTTACCTTTGACATTGACAAGAACGGAATTGTGAACGTTTCTGCCAAGGATAAAGGAACTGGTAAGGAACAAAAGATTACCATCAAAGATTCGTCAGGTCTTTCCGATGATGAAATCAAGAAGATGATGAAGGAAGCCAAGGAAAACGAAGAGGCAGATAAGCAACGTAAGGAATCTGCTGATCTCAATAACGAAGTTGACCAGTTACTCTTCCAGACT
The DNA here is from genome assembly GCF_030361045.1 of Lentilactobacillus sp. TOM.63. Taxonomy (NCBI): domain Bacteria; kingdom Bacillati; phylum Bacillota; class Bacilli; order Lactobacillales; family Lactobacillaceae; genus Lentilactobacillus; species Lentilactobacillus sp. TOM.63. The sequence goes on along the minus strand of NZ_JAUCAP010000003.1, from coordinate 33,706 downwards.
GACAAGACCCTTAAGGAAGTTAAAGGTAAGGTTTCCGATGACGAAATTAAGAAGGCCGAAGATGCCCGTGATGCACTTAAGAAAGCTAAGGAAGACAATAACGTTGACGACATGAAGGCTAAGAAAGATGATTTGAACAAGATCGTCCAAGACCTTGCCGTTAAGTTATATCAACAACAAGCGCCAAAAGATGGCGGTGCTCAGGGTGCTCAAACCGGTTCGCAAAGTTCATCTGATGATAACAAAGATGATGGTAAAGGCGGCGACGGTACCGTTGACGGTGACTTCCATGAAGTTCACGATGATAAAAAATAATCTTTGAGATTGTTATTTAGACGAGAAGTCAAGGCCAATCTGGCTTTGGCTTTTTGTTAAAATATGGTATTCTATCAAGGATAAACAATTGATTGAAGATGGGAGTTTCTAATGGCAAGTAAAGATTATTATGATATCCTCGGGGTCTCAAAAGACGCCAGCGACGATGAAATCAAACACGCCTATCGTAAGTTGTCCAAGAAGTGGCACCCTGACATCAACAAGGCTCCTAATGCTGAGGAGAAGTTCAAGGAAATTAACGAAGCATATGAAACGTTAAGTGACCCACAGAAGCGGGCAAACTATGACCAATACGGATCAGCCGATGGTGCTGGTGCCGGATTTGGCGGTGGCGGCGCTGGTGGATTCGGTAATTTCGATGGTGGCGGCGGTTTTGGTTTTGATGATATTTTCAGCCAATTCTTTGGTGGCGGCCAACGGAATGCGGATCCTTCTGCACCAAGGCAGGGCCGCGATCTCCAGTATCAAATGACGCTGGAATTTGAAGAAGCCATTTTTGGTAAGAAGACGGTTATTAAATATAATCGTGAAGCTCAATGTAAGACTTGTGGTGGAACTGGTGCCAAGCCAGGGACCTCACCTGTAACCTGTTCTCGTTGTGGCGGCCGTGGATATGTCACGACTGAAACGAATACGCCGCTCGGCAGAATGCAGTCTCGGCAAACCTGCCCAGTTTGTCATGGAACTGGTAAAGAAATTAAAGAAAAGTGCCCAACCTGTGGTGGTCGTGGTCGAGTTGACGAACGTCATGAATTAGAAGTCAATGTTCCAGCCGGAATCGACGATGGTCAACAAATGCGCCTTCAAGGACAAGGTGAAGCTGGCGAAAATGGCGGCCCTTACGGTGATCTGTACATTGTCTTTAAAGTTAAACCAAGTAAAGACTTTACTCGAGACGGCTCAACTATTTTTGTTGACGAGAAAATCAGTTTTGCCCGTGCTGCTTTAGGTGGCAAGGTCAAAGTGAAAACGGTCCATGGAGATGTTGAATTGAAGATCCCTGCTGGAACGCAAACTGGAACGACGTTTAGATTGAAAGGTAAAGGCGCTCCTCGTCTTCGTGGTAATGGCACTGGTGATGAACGGGTTACGGTGACTGTTACAACCCCTAAGAATTTAAATAAGGACCAAAAAGTTGCTTTGGAAGCATTTGCCAAAGCGAGTGGTGAAAGCCTGGATGGCAAAGGCGGCGGTCATTTTTTTGACAAAATGAAGGATGCTTTTGATAACAAAAAATAGAGGCATTCTAAACTTAAATAAGTGACATTATTTTAAGAGGTTGGTTAAATCCAGCCTCTTAATTGTTATAATGGTTGGTATAAGAGATTTAATGAAGAATGAAAGTGAGATACAACATGGATTTAGAAAAAATGAAGGAACATCAAAAGTATATTCGCAATTTCTCCATCGTTGCTCACATCGACCATGGGAAATCGACACTGGCTGATCGAATTCTCGAAATGACTGATACAGTTGCTAAACGGGACATGAAGGATCAATTGTTGGATAACATGGATCTGGAACGAGAACGGGGTATTACGATCAAGTTGAATGCCGTTGAGTTGACTTATCATGCCAAAGACGGGCATGACTATGAGTTTCATCTAATTGATACCCCTGGACACGTTGACTTCTCATACGAAGTGTCACGAAGTTTGGCGGCCTGTGAAGGGGCTGTTTTGGTCGTCGATGCTGCTCAAGGGGTTGAAGCTCAAACGTTGGCTAACGTTTATTTAGCTATCGATGACAACCTTGAAATTGTTCCGGTGATTAACAAAATTGATTTGCCGTCAGCTGAACCTGAAAAAGTACGAACTGAAATTGAGAATGTCATCGGAATTGACGCATCTGATGCTGTTTTGGCAAGTGCTAAGAAGGGCATTGGAATTGAAGATTTGCTTGAACAAATTGTTCATAAAATACCGGCTCCCGATGGTGATGTGAACGGGCCATTAAAGGCGTTGGTTTTTGACTCAGTTTACGATGACTATCGTGGGGTTGTTTTGAGCGTCCGTCTGTTCGAAGGAACCGTTCAGCCTGGTGACAAGATTCGGATGATGAACAGTGGCAGTGAATATGAAGTAACCGAAGTTGGTGTAAACTCACCCAAGCCGGTTAAACGTGACTACTTGATGTCTGGCGATGTTGGCTACATCACTGCCAGTATTAAGGATATTACTCAAACTCGTGTCGGTGATACGGTTACCAACGCTGACGACCCCGCTGACGAAGCGCTGCCTGGTTATCGGATTATGAATCCAATGGTATACGCCGGACTTTATCCAACCGACAACGCGAAGTTCGACGATTTACGTGAGGCTCTTGAGAAATTAAAACTGAACGATGCTGCGTTGGAATTTGAACCAGAAATTTCTAAGGCGTTGGGGTTTGGCTTTCGCTGTGGCTTTTTGGGCTTGCTTCACATGGATGTTGTTCAGGAACGGTTAGAGCGGGAATTTAATCTTGAGTTAATTACCACCGCGCCGTCAGTTACCTATGAAGTCGATATGACAGATGGTGAAAAGAAAGAAGTTGAAAACCCATCTGAAATGCCCGACGTTTCAGCAATTAAACAGATTTCTGAACCCTATGTGAAAGCAACCATCATGGTGCCTAACGAGTATGTAGGACCTGTCATGGAACTTTGCCAACGCCGCCGGGGTGAATTTGACACAATGGAATACCTCGATGAATACCGGGTAAATGTGATTTATCACATGCCATTGTCAGAAATTATCTTTGATTTCTTTGATAAGTTAAAATCCAGCACTAAGGGATATGCTTCGCTTGATTACGATTTGGAAGACTACAAGCCAAGTGATCTGGTTAAAATTGATATTCTCTTAAACGGCGAACAGGTCGATGCCTTAAGTTTCATTTCACACAGACAGTTTGCGGCCACTCGTGCTCGTGACATCGTTGGCAAATTAAAGAACATCATTCCACGACAAAACTTTGAAATTCCGGTCCAAGCCGCAATTGGGGCAAAGATTATTGCCCGGACCAATATTAAGGCTTATCGAAAAGACGTGACCGCCAAGTTGTATGGTGGTGATCGAACTCGACGGATGAAGTTACTTGAGAAGCAGAAGGCCGGTAAGAAACGGATGAAAGCTGTGGGCAAGGTCGATATCCCACAGGCTGCTTTCATGGCGGTTTTGCAGACTGACGAGGAAGAAAAAGGCGACAAATAGGCGTAAAAAAACGGGATGCGATCATCATGATCTGCTTCCCGTTTTTACTGTCTTATGTTTTTTGAATTACACTGTTGGCTTCTTAGTTAACTTCTGGTTGTAGATTTGTTTCATTTTTTCGATTTCTAACTGATCAGCCAAAATGTCATTAAAGAGTTGCTCGATGACTGCAGCCATTGCCTGTTCATCATCAGGGGCGTCCACTTGTTCAACCTTTTCCTGCTGGAACTCATACAATTCCTGTAAAACGTTGATGAGTCGGTGGCGAAAATGTGATAAATGGACATCCTTTGGTGCTGGATGTTTGGCTGATAAGTGATAATCATAGTACTGTTCAAGTTTCTCAACGGTTTTCAATGATAAATTATCAATCGAACGGTTATTATTTCTTAAGCGAATAATGACTGATGAGTTAACTCCAGTCAACTGTTGGATTTGATAAGCACTATCCCCGCTATCGATAATCACTTGAATTTTATCCCTGACGTTCATATTCCTTCACCCGGAATTGATCACTAATTTTGATAACAAATGTCATCAATTCCCCAAATCAATTTCCACATTAAATTGTTTAAATTAATAATTACACTTATATCATATGTCAGCTGACATATAGAGTCAAATTTTTTATTAATTATTTGGGCTTGGAGAATATACAAACAGAAAACAGGCTTTCAATTTCAGCCCCGTCTGCACAATATTCTGAGAATATGCTGACTTGGAAAGGGATCACCCAATTCGGAGTTCGGTAATCAATTTTGTGTCAATGATCGCATGGTGCTCATCGTCTGTTTTCTTGATGACGCGATCTATTTGATGATTATTGATAATATAGTCATCAAAAAACTGCTTGGTTGGAACTTGTAATAGATTACGATCATGGGATTGCTCGAAACTGACTTTATCCAAAACAAGATTTTTCGGGACTGCCGAAAAAATATTTGTGATGGCTCGTAACGCCACTTCACCGTTTTTTTAAATTGTATAATCTAAGTAATTTCGATTAAAACACTGATGCCCTTCAAAGATTGTATCGCTTGAATGAGCTTCTAAGACTGCCCAATATCTGATCTCAATGGTATCTGGCCGAATTTTGTTGATAAACCGAATACGAAATAGTTCCATGCCCTTTCAACTCCTTTCTTCAATAATATGATAGATAGATCAAGGAAAGCAAGCGGGATTGTCAACAAAATGTTTGCGTTTTCGATCACATTCAATTATTATATATATTAATTCGTTTTTTATTCGATTTGAGTTCCTTTAATAAAATAACAAGTAAGGAGGTGGCTATCGTTGTTAAGTAGAACAAAACAATATCTCAGAAAAAATGGTTATTTTTATAAAAAAGAATATATTCGCCCCTTACTTACGCCAGATAACATTTATATTTTCCGATTTGGTCGTGATCGTTTAGACAATCGGTTAATTATTCGTTACAGTCATAAGTGGACCGGCAGGCAACGAATCAATGAAATTGACCTACGCCTTCACAAGCAAAAGCATCCGCGGATTTTTGATAATGAATCTGAGTTGCTGCAATATTTGGAAGGACATCTTCTGAAGCATGAGGCCAAAGTTCGTGCTCGTGAGGAAAAGGCTCAGAAAGCTCATGAGAACAATGACGACAAAGAGCATCAAGTACCTGATGGGGCATCCAAGTAGGATGCTCTTTTTGTATTTATTAAATTAACAAAGGGGAACCAACATGGACTGGACAGAAGTTTCGATCATCACAAGCAGTGAGGCTGTCGAGGCAGTCTCAAATATTTTGATGGCCAATGGTGCAACAGGCGTATCAATAGAAGACGCCAAGGATTTTGATAAGCTCAAAGCTGGCCGGTATGGGAGCCACGGAGAAATTGTGGAACCGGCATCATTAACCCATGTTGCAACTGGAGCGATTGTTTCTGCTTATTTTCCAAATAACAAAAATATTCAAACAAAAGTGCCTGAAATAACCAAACGGGTTCAGCAATTATCATCATTCGGGTTAAATCCTGGTCCCGCTGAAGTGACCACTAACGCTGTCGAAGACGAAAACTGGCGGACTGCTTGGGAAAAATATTATCATCCCGTTTCAATTACAAGAATGTTGACGGTGGTTCCAAGTTGGGAAGACTATCAACCGAAAACTGAGTTTGAAAAAATCATTCGATTGGATCCAGGAATGGCTTTTGGGACCGGAACGCATCCGACAACTCAACTATCCCTGCAGGCGCTCGAAATTGTCATGCACGGTGGCGAATCGGTTTTGGACGTTGGCACTGGCTCAGGAGTCCTCAGCATTGCCGCTAAGTTAATGGGTGCCGGTAACGTGCAGGCGTTTGACGTCGATGATGTGGCGGTTAAATCTGCAAAGAAAAATATTGATTTAAATCCAGCAGCCAAGGATATTCAAATTTCTGCTAATGACTTGCTGAAGGGCATTCATGAACACGTTGATATCGTGGTTGCCAATATTTTGGCGGAGATTATTGTGCCACTGGTTCCTCAGGCATTTGCCAACCTCAAAGTGGGCGGGTACTTTCTAACTTCTGGCATCATTAATGACAAATATGATTTAGTCAAACAGGTGATGGTTGATGGTGGCTTTCAAGTCTTAGAATCAATGAAAATGAAAGATTGGTACGCGATTATTGCCCAAAAGCCAAAGGATGAGGAGTAAATGCAACATTATTTTTTAAGCCAAACAATTAAAGTTGGCGATCAAATCCAACTTCCTGATGACGTCAGCCATCACCTAAGCCGAGTGCTTCGAGCTGAAGTTGGCGACCAAATTGAGGTTGTTTCTTCAGAACAGCTTGTTTTTCAAGCTGAAGTAAGCCAATTAGTCAGGCGAAAAGTCACCGTGTCAGTTACTAAGCAATTACCTGTGAACGTTGAACTTCCCGTTAAGGCGACAATTGTCAGTGGTCTCTCAAAGGGGAATAAACCGGAACTGATCGTCCAAAAAGCGACTGAACTGGGGGTTTCTCAGATAGTCTTTTTACCAATGAAATGGTCGATTGTTAAGTGGGATCAAAAAAGTGTTAAAAAGATCAAGCGGCTCAATGAAGTCGCCTTGAGCGCGGCAGAACAGTCACATCGAAATGTGGTGCCGACAGTGAGCTATTTAAAGAGTTTGAAAGCTCTTGTGGCGATGAATTTTGACACCAAGCTGGTTGCCTACGAAGAATCTGCAAAAGTTGGCGAAAAGGCTGAACTGCTTAAGCAGGTAGAAGCCACGCCGGTTGGCCATTCAATTGTGGCGGTGTTTGGACCCGAAGGCGGGATTGCCCCTGAAGAAATCCAATTATTGAACCAAAATGGGTTTACTAACGTTGGCTTGGGGCCGCGGATTATGAGAACCGAAACGGCGCCGTTATATTTTCTAACGGCAGTTTCCGTCCTGACCGAATTACAAGGTAGCTGAATAAACGTGTAAATCATGCTAAAATATTCATAATAGCATTCACAAACCCGGTGAGGGGTAGAATTAGAGAAGAGTTGATAAGAATGGCGACTAAAATTTGGACAGCGGACGATGTCATTAAAAAAGTGTCTGAATATATGAATGATGAGCACGTTAAGCAAGTCAAGAAAGCCTATGAATTTGCCAAAATCGCTCATCAGGATCAGAGACGGCAATCGGGAGAGCCTTATATTACTCATCCCATTCAAGTGGCCGGGATTTTAGCTGACCTTCATATGGATCCTGAGACTGTTTCAGCCGGTTTTTTGCACGATGTGGTCGAAGATACCGGCGCAGTTCTTGGTGACATTAGAGAGCTGTTTGGGGACGATGTTGCCTTGATCGTTGATGGGGTCACGAAGCTTTCCAAGATTAAGTACAAGTCCAGTCAAGAACGGTTGGCGGAAAATCACCGAAAACTACTCTTGGCAATGTGTAAAGATATCCGTGTGATGATCGTTAAGTTGGCTGATCGACTACACAATATGCGGACACTAAAATCCTTACGGCCTGATAAACAACGGCGGATTGCAAAAGAAACGCTGGAGATTTATGCCCCAATCGCTGATCGTTTAGGTATTGGAACGATTAAGTGGGAACTTGAAGATATTTCATTACGTTATTTGAACCCCCAGCAATACTATCGAATTGTTCATTTGATGAATTCACGTCGGGATCAACGAGTGGATTATATCGAAAAAGCAATCGCGGAGGTTAAAAGCGCGATTGCTGATTTGGACATTAAGAGTGAAATTTATGGCCGCCCAAAGCACATTTATTCCGTTTATCGAAAAATGGTTGAAAAGCATAAACAATTTAGTCAGATATATGACCTGCTGGCAATTCGGGTGATTGTTGATTCAATCAAGGATTGTTATGCCGTTTTAGGGGCAATTCATTCCAAATGGAAGCCGATGCCTGGTCGATTTAAGGATTATATTGCAATGCCTAAGGCCAACATGTATCAATCCCTGCATACGACAGTCATTGGCCCCGAAGGCAAGCCCCTTGAGGTTCAAATTCGGACTGAGGAAATGCACCGGGTCGCTGAATTTGGTATTGCAGCTCACTGGGCATACAAGGAAGGCATTCGTAGTGAGGTTAAAGCTTCCCAAGACAACAATAAGCTGAACTGGTTCAAACAGATCATTGAGCTGCAAGAGGATACCGATGACGCCGCTGATTTTATGGACAGTGTTAAAGGTGAACTTTTTGGCGATCACGTTTATGTATTCACCCCCAAGGGAGACGTTTACGAATTACCAAAGGGTGCCGGTCCACTTGATATGGCCTATATGATTCACACAGAAGTTGGTAATCACACAACTGGTGCGAGGGTCAATGGCAAAATTGTGCCACTGGATCATCAAGTCAAAACGGGTGATATTGTCGATATCATTACCTCAACAGGTTCTGCTGGTCCGAGTCGTGACTGGCTGCCATTGGTTCATACGAGACGGGCCCGAAATAAAATTAAGCAGTACTTTAGACAGGAAGATCGGGCTAAAAACATTGAAGATGGTCGCTTGATCATTACTCGCAAGCTGCGTGAAGAAGGATTTGATCCACATACAGTGATGACGCCTGATAAATTAGAAACGACTGCTACCAACATGCATTATCAGCATGCAGAAGATTTGCTGGCAGCCATTGGGTTTGGAGATGTTCAACCCACCGGTGTTGTGAATCGACTTACTGAAGATGTCAGAGCACAACAGAAGCGGGAGCGTCAGGATCAAGCTGAAAAAGAAGTGCTCGAAGGCCATCAAACGATCACCGAGAATACCAGTGAAGCGGCCAAAAAGAAGGCTCGTAAATCCTCAAATGGAATTGTCATCGAGGGCGTCGATAATTTACTGGTTCGGTTGAGTCATTGTTGTACCCCAGTTCCTGGCGATGAAATTGTTGGTTATATTACCAAAGGTCGGGGTGTTTCAATTCACCGAGTCGACTGTCCGAATATCGTCAAGGCTGAAGAAAATGGTGAGCGGTTGATTGAGGTTGCCTGGGCAAATGATCCGGGGGCCAGAACCACTTATGAAGCCAGCCTTTCGGTTCAGGGATACAATCGAGCTGGGCTGCTCACAAATGTTTTGACCGCAGTCAATAACGTGACCAAAACAGTTTCGTCAGTAAATGGTCAGGTGGACAATAATAAAATGGCAACAATCAGTTTATTGGTTGGCATTCGAAATCTTGAACAATTAGAACGGTTAATTAACGCAATTAAGAATGTTCATGACGTTTATTTGGTTGAACGAAAATTCAGGTAAGGAGTTAATCAATTGAGAGTTGTCTTACAAAAAGTGAAACAAGCGTCAGTATCGATTAATGGTAAAGTCCACGGGAAAATTGGTCAGGGCTTTGTCTTATTGGTTGGCGTTCAGGATTCTGATGGCCAAGAAGAAATTGACTATCTGGCCCACAAGATTCATAAGTTAAGAGTGTTCGAAGATGACAATGACAAACTGAATCTAGATATCGATACGGTTGGTGGTTCGATTTTGTCAATTTCACAATTTACTTTATATGCTGATACCAGAAAAGGGAATCGACCCAGTTTTACTGGAGCAGGCGAACCCAGTCATGCTAATCAGATATATGAACAATTTAATGACAAATTACGGGATGCAGGACTAGATGTCCAAACCGGCGTCTTTGGTGCTGATATGTTGGTGGACATCCAAAATGATGGCCCAGTCACGATTTTATTTGACACCGAGAATAAGTGAGTGACAACCAAAGAGGATGATCGTTAATCAACGTAACATTAGGTTTCCTAAGATCATTCTTGCGCCGTAGCAAAACAACCAATGATGGATCAAGTTCGTTCATCGTTGGTTGTTTTGAGTTAATATTTGAAGAATTTTCGGCTTTTTCAACAGCTTGACTCAGCAATCTCTTACAGAAGGAGCAACATAACTAAATGATCAATCAATTGTTTTGGGATTTTGATGGTACTTTATTCAACACCTATCCAAAAATGGTGCAGGCGTTCAAACACGCCTTAATTGACCTCGATATTGATGAAGTTGAAATTGATGAGCACGATATTTATCTCACGATGCGTCAGCATGATGTCGGAACGGCGATTCGAAAGAGTGCGGCCTTTTATGGCATTGACGAAAAAACATTGCGAACATTGAATAAGCGGTATCAGACGGAACTGGTTTCTGCTGCCGAACCGTTTCCGGGGGCAAAAGCCGTTCTTGCCCTTGCAGAACAGCTTGGCGGTCATAATTATTTGCTGACTCATCGTGACAATCAAGCCAAGGCATTATTGGCTCATTTTGATCTGGAGCAGCATTTTACAGATTACGTGACTTCTAACCAAAAATTTCCTCGAAAGCCCAATCCAGAATCGATCAATTACCTGATTACCAAAAATAATGTCGACAGAAAAAAAGCAATAATGATTGGTGACCGTAAGCTAGATGTTGCTGCGGGGCACAATGCAAATATTGCTGCTTGTTTGTTTGATCCTGATGGGATTATTGGTGATTCTGGGAATCCGGATATTCGGATCACCGCGTTATCCGATCTAATCCCTTGGCTGTCTAAATCCTAGTAAGCTCTCAGAATTTGATCGACCATTGGACCATTGGCCCATAAGTTTCCCCGAATAGGTTCAAATGGGCTAATAGGTAGTTCAGTTGATACCAGCCGAGTCTTTTATCGACACCGATTTTGAGTGGATAGACGGAATTATAGCCTTGATAAAATTCTTGAGAAAAGCCCCCAAAAATAGTGGTCATGGCAATATCGAGTTCCCGGTCGCCATAAAAGACATCCGGATCGATCAGCATTGGGGTGCCATCTGAAGTGAACATATAGTTGCCAGACCAAAGATCTCCGTGTAAAAGGCTTGGGGTCACTTCATGAGTTGAATAGTACTTTTTAAATTGGTTGCTCATTGACTGGAATTGTTTTTTTCGCCAGTCATTCCAGCGGCCTTTTTTGATGGCCAAATCGACAAGCGGTTGAAGTCGCTGATTGAGATAAAAGGTTGTCCAGTCCGACTGCCAAGTGTTATTTTTGGGTAAGTTACCTGCCGTAAAATTATGATCTAAGCCAAACTGCTTAGCGTGTTGTTGGTGGACCCTGGCGACCATTTTGCCGAGTTCGACTTGACTACCGCTGCCAGTATCAATCCAATTTAAAATAAGGAAGCCATCAAGGCCAACTTCACCGGTCGCGACAATTTGGGGTGTATTGGCAACTTTTCCCAGTAATTCCAAGCCTTCAACTTCATGAGCAAAGAATTCTTTTCCCCGTTTTGGTTGAACCTTCATAAAATATTTGTTGGTTTGGGTTTCCAACATGTAAGAATCGTTGATATCACCGCCTGAAACTGATTTGATAGTTCTGACGTCATCGATTGGTAATTGTTGAAGCCAACTTTTGCTTAAAGACATAGGATGAACTCCTTAATGATTATGATTTTTAAAGTAGTTTGCCAATCCAGAAACAACGTCATCGGCATATGCTTCTTGATAAGACTTGCTTTCAATGAGCTTGAAATCTTTGTTGGTGTTAATATAACCGCCTTCAATCAGAATTGCCGGTACCGAATTGTCCCGAATCACGAGGTAATTGCCAAAATCAACGCCTCGACTCCTTAGCGGTAGCGCTTGCATTTGGGTATTAACAGCTTTGGCGAGATCCTTAGATTGCCCATTGTGGTAATAATAACACGTGTAACCCGAAGCGGTGTTATCGGCATCAGAGGAATCAAAGTGAAAGCTAATAAAGGCGTTGGCGGACGCATTGATTGCCGTTCGTGGCCGCGAATAAAGCGGAACAGTTCGATCACTATCTCGGGTCATAATGATTTTTGTCCCCCGAGCCCGCAACTTTTGGGCCACTAATTTGGCGACATCTAAAGTATAGCGCTTCTCTGGTTGCCCAGTTGCGGACAAGGCACCTGTGTCGTCACCACCGTGGCCGGGATCAATGACGACCGTCGCTTCGGAAAGCTTGGTGACATTTTTAATGTCCGGATTGGTGACTAACCACGATGCCACCCAGCCGATAATTTTGTGATTATAAACTACTTTAAGCCAGTCATCTTTACGGCTGATGACCTGCAGGCGCTGGCCTTGTTTGACCTTTGCTTTGACTGAGTAGGTGACTGCCGGGCCGCTGCGAATATTTAACTGGTTTACTTTAACCGTGACTGAGTTGGAGTAGAGTGCCAGCAATAGGATGAGGAACGTGATCACGATTGCTGCAGTGGTGATTATCCAATTCTTATTTTCCTTAATCGTTTTCATTAAATGTCTTCCATTCACTCAAATAACATTATTATAGTTGAAAATTGCCAAGGAGGCTAGCTTTGTTGACGGTTCCCATCAATCGGTTCTTGACTTTTCAGTCGTTGTCAACTAATCTTAATTACAGTTAAATATTCAACCGAATGAAAAGAACAGTAAGAGGAATTGCCTGACAGAGAACATTCATTTGCTGAGAGAATGTGGTAATGATTCTGAAGTGACACTTTTTGAGTTAATGGTTAATAGTGATTGCTATTCGCGCGAGCGTTATTCTTGAGAGTTAATAAAGGTGGTACCGTGCGTTTGCACCCTTGTCTGAGGACAGGGGTCTTTTTTTTCGGAAAATATAAATGGGAGGCAACAATTAATGAAATATCAACGACCAAAAGGAACAGCTGATATTCTTCCAGATGATGCAAAAAAATGGAGCTATATTGAAGAAACTGCTCGGATGTTGTTTGAAGATTACAGGTATCATGAAATTCGCACACCGATGTTTGAAAGCTTTGATGTCTTTTCCAGAACATCTGGTGATACTTCAGACGTTGTCACCAAAGAGATGTATGACTTTGATGATAAGGGTGGACGGCACATGAGCCTGCGCCCAGAAGGAACGGCTGGTGTTGTTCGGGCGTTTGTTGAAAATAAATTGTATGGTCCGGAGCATCCACGGCCGGTTAAAGTGTTCTACATGGGGCCAATGTTTCGTTATGAACGGCCACAATCTGGCCGGCAACGAGAATTCCATCAGATTGGCGTTGAAGCATTTGGAAGTAACGAGCCCGAGTTAGACGTTGAAGTGATTGCAATGGGCATGGATTTGCTCAAACAATTCGGCCTTTCTGATATGAGACTAGAAATTAACACTCTTGGTGACCAAGAATCTCGAGATGCTTATCGTCAGGCTTTAATTGATTACTTGGATCCTCATTTCGATGAGTTAAGTGACGATTCCAAGGTTCGTCTCCACAAGAATCCGCTGCGGGTTCTAGATAGTAAAGACAAGCGGGATCAAGCCATTGTCAAGGATGCCCCATCAATTCTTGACTATCTTAATGAGGATTCGAAACGTCATTTTGATAAAGTTAAATCGTTGTTAGATGCCTTGAACATTCCCTATGTGATTGATCCTGATATGGTTCGAGGGTTGGATTATTATAATCACACGATCTTTGAGATCATGGTCAATTCAAAAGTCCTTGGCGATGGTTACACCACCATTTGTGCCGGTGGTCGCTATAATGGTCTGGTTGAACAGCTTGGCGGCCCAGAAATGCCCGGAATTGGGTTTGGAATGGGAATGGAGCGGTTAATGTTGCTGATGGAAGCTCAAAACGTTAAATTTCCAGTTCTTGATCAACTTGATGCTTATGTTGTGGGGATTGGTGAACAAACCAGCGTTGAAACCCTCCGGATTGTTCAAGCACTGCGGGCAGATGGATTTGCGGCTGACCGCGATTACCTTGACCGGAAACCAAAGGCTCAGTTCAGGACCGCTAATAAATTAAATGCCCAGTATACGATTACAGTTGGTGAAAGTGAACTTAAGGCCAAAACCGCAAATGTTAAACGAATGGCTACTGGAAAAGAAGTTTCAGTTTCGTTGAATGACATTATTCTTGATTTTGATGATGTGATCAATGAATATTTTAATGATGATGAGGAGATTGATTAGACATGAAGAGAACCACTTATGCTGGCTTGGTTGACGATAAGTTGATCGGCCAAGAAGTTGTTTTAAAAGGCTGGGTTCAAAAGCGCCGAGACCTTGGTGGCTTGATTTTTATTGAACTGCGTGACCGTGAAGGAATCGTTCAACTCGTGTTTAGTGAGGAGTTCGGCAAGGATGCGCTTGCAGTAGCCGATAAGCTTCGAAGCGAGTACGTTGTTGAAGCTAAGGGGAAGGTTGTTGCCCGAGACCCTAAAGAAATTAATTCGAAGATGAAGACCGGTAAAATTGAGGTCGACATCACCGATGCAAAGATTTTGGCCACTGCCAAGACACCACCATTTTATATTCAGGATAATATCAATGTTTCTGAAGACCTTAAACTCAAGTATCGATATTTGGATCTTCGTCGTCCTGAGATGCAAAAAAACATTTTGTTAAGAAATCGAATTATTCAATCAATTCACAGTTTCTTTGACAAAGAAGGGTTCATCGATATTGAAACGCCAACGTTGACAAAATCAACTCCAGAAGGTGCTCGGGATTACTTGGTTCCTTCACGAGTTTATCCAGGGTCATTTTATGCACTGCCACAATCTCCTCAACAATTTAAACAATTGTTGATGGGCGCTGGCTTCGATAAATATTATCAAATCGCGCGTTGTTACCGTGATGAAGATTTGCGTGGTGATCGTCAACCTGAATTTACCCAAATTGATATGGAAATGTCATTTGCCGACCAAGAGGAAATTGAAGACGTCACTGAAGGCTTCATTGCCAAGGTCATGAAGGATGCCATGGGAATCGATGTTCAATTGCCATTCAAGCGGATGGACTGGGATGAATCAATGGCCCGCTTTGGGACTGATCAGCCTGATGTACGTTTTGGAATGGAATTGAAAGATCTTTCAGACATTATGAAAGACGTCGATTTCAAGGTATTTTCAGGTGCCGTTAAAGATGGCGGCCAAGTTAAGGCGATTGCCGTTCCTGGCGGTGCTGATAAGTATTCTAGAAAAGATTTAGATCAATTTGCCGACTATGTTGAACGATTTGGTGCTAAGGGGCTCGCCTGGTTAAAAGTTACTGACGATAGCTTCAATGGCCCAATTGCAAAGTTCTTCAAGGATCCTGATCTCCGAGAAAAGATTTTAGCCAAGGCAGAAGCAAAACCTGGCGATTTACTTTTGTTCGCCGCTGACAATACCCGGGTTGTTGCCAATACACTTGGTTACTTACGAGTTGAAATTGCTAAGCAACAAAATATGATCGATGAATCCAAATTTGCTTTCCTGTGGATTGTTAACTGGCCATTATTTGAATGGGATGTTGATTTAAAACGGTACGTCGCTGCCCATCATCCATTTACAATGCCAAATGAAAACGATGTTCACTACTTAATGAACGAGGGTGAAGATCCTCATAAGGCTTATGCTCAAAGTTATGATATTATCTTGAACGGCCTTGAACTTGGTGGAGGTTCCATTCGTATTCATACTCGAGCCCTTCAGGAAAAAATGTTTGAAGCCCTTGGGTTTACTAAAGAAAGTGCCGAAGCTCAATTCGGTTACTTCCTAAATGCGCTCGACTACGGTTTTCCACCTCATGGTGGTTTGGCAATCGGCTTGGATCGTTTTGTCAGATTGCTTGCTGATCGAGAGAACATTCGAGACGTCATTGCGTTCCCTAAGAATTCTAAAGCTGTCGAACCATTGACCAGTGCTCCTCAACCCGTTGCTAACAAACAGCTTGAGGACTTGGGCTTGTTTGTTGCTGATCATGACGATCAAAAATAAACGACGTTCTTTATCACTATTTGAATCGTCTTAGGCAAATAATTGCCATTTTTAAGCAAGAGATTGGGAGAAAAGGCAATTTGATCCCAGAATTTAAGCCAAGAAAGCAATGCATTCTAGTTTTGGATGCATTGCTTTCTTGGCTTAAATGGCAGGGGTTAGTCATTAACTGCAGGCTTTAGAAAGCCAAGTTGCGTTTATCAACACTTTTCTGACTAATATTTCAGCCAATTTTGATGTATTATTGCGGCATCAAGGTTATCATAAAACCTGAAGATACTTTTGCGATTTATGAAAGGAAACTAATATGGATGACGTTTCAAAACTTATGCGTCGGCACACCTATGTTACTAAAACCTCAACTTCTCTGATTTATGCAATTCTCGTTTCGATTGCGGTGAACTTTTTTTGGACACCTGGTCATATCTATTCATCAGGGATCACCGGTTTTGCTCAGCTGCTGAATACAATTTCGATGCGGGCGTTGCCAATCACGATCTCGACTGGCCTTGGTTTGTTTCTTTTAAACGTGCCATTATTTTTCTTAGCCTGGCGGGCAATTGGTAAACAATTTACTGTTTTTACCATCATTACCGTTTTTCTATCTAGTTTTATGATTCAGTTATTGAAGCCGATCCCGTTAACCCATGACCCGATTATCTGCGCGATCTTTGGTGGGGCAGTTAATGGTTTCGGAACTGGTTTGGCTTTGAAGAATGGCATTTCAACCGGTGGCTTGGATATTCTTGGTATTGTCATCCGTCAGCGGACTGGCCGGAGTATTGGGACGATTAATATTGCCTTCAATACTTTGATCATCATTGCCGCAGCTTTCATGTATGGTTGGCCATATGCCTTTTACTCGGCCTTGAGTTTGGTTGTCAATGCAAAGGTCATGGATATGACCTATACCAAACAGCAACGAATGCAGGTAATGATCATCACCAATCGACCCAATACAGTGATCGACAGTGTCCAAAATCATCTTCGTCGGGGGATTACCATTGTTCACAATGCAGAAGGTGCCTATCGGCATGATGCGAAAACGATTTTATTCACGGTTATTTCGCGTTATGAGATGAATGAATTGGAAGAGGCCTTATTGGAGTCGGATCCAAATGCGTTCGCAAGTATCGCAGACTCAGTTAAGATATTGGGAAGATTTTATGAACCGAAACCGTGAGAAATTCGAAAGAGTCATTGGTCTAATCCTTTGTTTGAGTTCGAATTAGCAGATTGAAAACCAAGTTGTTCAAGTTAGCTTTCTTGACTGCCTGATTCATGCAAAAGGGGGATCTAGCTTGAAGCCGACGCTTCTTTCTAAAGATTCTTTAAGAAACCAGTTCTGAAAAATGTTTATGTTATAATATTTCAGTGTGTGATTACAAAATACTGAAAAACGGTGAAAATTTTGAAAGTTTTATATTTATGGCTGATTAAAATGATTTCTGGGTTGAACGTTTTTCGGCGCAGAAATAAAGTCGTTTACTTGATGAGTTTTGATGATAATGTTGACTTCATCAAAGAACTGGCCCAGAAGATGCCGCCGAAGATGAAGCTGGTCGTCCTGTATCGTCCCGATACTGAAGCAGCTGCAACCGATTTGGCCGCGTTTGGAATTGTCACTCGGCCATTTAATGATGGTCTCAAATTTGTTTTTGATTTTGTGCCATTATTGATGGGGGCAAGGTTAATTATTTGTGATAATTATTATGCTTTCTTGGGAGGGCTGGTTCATCGGCCTTCAACCAAGATCGTTCAAATTTGGCATGCGGATGGGGCAATCAAAAAGTTTGGTTGGGAAGACCCAACGACCGCTAAACGAAGTCAATTTGATAAACGACGATTCCAATCTGTTTATGATCATTTTGATGAATACATTGTTGCTTCCAAAGCAATGGGAAATGTGTTTGTTTCAAGTTATCATGAAAGTTTTGATAAGATTCGGCTGTTAGGTTACCCCAGATCCGATCAATACCTCGATCCGAAGTGGCAACAAGTCGCTCGGGAACGAATCTACCGGGCAGCTCCTGAATTAAGAAGCAGGCGAGTCATTTTATATGCCCCGACTTATCGGCCCCACCAAAGTTTTAAGCTGCCAATTGGGCTGAGTGATGCCTTGGCCGCTGATCCAAATGCGATCGTCGTTGTCAAATTGCATCCGGTGTTTCGAGATAAGGAAATCGCCGTGCGGGAAGTCGGCAATCCAAGAATCAAGTTCTATCATGAACTGGCGACCAGTGACTTATTGGCCGTTGCAGATACATTAGTAACCGACTATTCATCGGTAGCCTTTGATTTTAGTTTACTGCCCAATGCCAAATCAATGATCTTTTTCATGTTTGACATCGATCAATATCGGCGCAATCCAGGCATTCAAGATGATTATTTAGACTGGTTGCCAACCCCGCCGATTACGACGGTTCATCAATTAAAACAAGCAATTATTGACGCTAAACCAACTAATTTTGATGATTTTAACAAAAGATGGAATACGTTTAACGACGGTCAAGCAACTCAGCGGGTCGTTGATCGGTATATCCAGTTGCTGAAGTCACGTTAAGGAGTGCCTGAAAGTGAAAGAAGTTTTAACGCTATTACGAGAACAGTTTGAAAATATTGGGATTATTTTTCGGATTTCCAAGTATGAAGATAAAGCTGAGTATCAAAGCCATTATTTAGGACTTGTTTGGGAATATCTCTATCCATTAATTCAAATCGGAATTTACTGGCTGGTATTTGGTATCGGCTTGAAACATGGGAATACCACTCACGGGGTCGATTACCTGCCATGGATGGTGATTGGAATTACACCATGGTTCTTCATGAACCGGGCAAGTTTGGATGCCTCAAAGAGTATCTACCAGCGGGTTGGGATGGTTTCTAAAATGAAGTTTCCAGTTAGTATTTTGCCAACCATCAAGATTGTCAGCAATTTAAGTGCCTTTTGGACAATGTTGGTCTTTTCAATTGTAGTTGGCGGGATGTATGGTGTTAGACCATCAATCTATTGGTTCCAATGGCTCTATTACTTCATTTGCATGATTGCCTGGTTAATTGCGTTTGGTATTTTCAATTCAACCATTTCTGTGCTCGTTCGGGATTACCGAATCCTATTGCAATCATTGATGAGAATGTTATTTTATATGTCTGGCGTGCTTTTTAACTTTGAAACCAACTCATTTCCGGCACCATTCGTCCACATTTTGCAGCTAAATCCATTCTTCTATGTTGTTTCTGGCTTCAGGGATTCGATGCTATCGACGAATTGGTTCTGGCAAAAGCCAACCTTAACAGTTGTCTTTTGGGGAATGATTCTCTTCTTCCTCCTAGTTGGGTCCCATCTCCACTACAAGTTCAGATCAAGATTTGTTGATTTAATATAGTGTGGAGGATGAGCTGTTGAAAAATCAAATGATTCAGTTAATTAAATTGATAGCTCGCTGGATACTCATCGTGATGAACGATGGGTTTCTTTGTATGCGAGTGAAAAAAGGCACGGTTATTTTTGAAAGCTTTAATGGGCGTGATATTAGCGACAATCCATTTGCTATCTACAAGCAATTGGTGAAAATGAATCCTGCTGACCGGGATCATTATTATTTCAGTGTGAAACCATCTGAATATCAGCGGTTATCCAAAGCATTTCCGGACATTCAACTCATTCGGCGGTTTACTCCGGGGTGGGTCAGTTACATAGCCCGCGCAGATTTCTGGGTGATGAATTCCCGGATGCCCAAATGGTGGCATAAAAACCACCAGACGACCTATATTCAGACTTGGCATGGGACGCCGTTAAAAAAATTGGGTGTGGACATTGAACATGTCGAGATTCCCGGAACGACCACGGCACAATATCATCAGGGATTCGTTGATGAAGCTGCTCGCTGGGATTATTTAATCGCTCCCAATCAATATTCAGAGGATATTTTTAAATCTGCCTTCAAGTTCAAACATGACTTTTTAGAAGTTGGCTATCCCCGTAACGACACCCTTTATCAGGATAATCGTCAAAGCCACATCGCGGAGATTAAGCAACGATTATTCGGTTATCAGCCAAAACGGATTATCATGTATGCGCCCACATGGCGGGATGATAATTTTAAACAACAAGGGCGCTACAACTTTACGTTGCCGTTTTCGCTTGCAAATTTTTTCAAAACAGTTTCTGATGACACGGTTCTGATTATTCGGCCCCATTATTTGGTCAAAGATCACATCGATATCACTGGTTTTGCCGATCGGGTGAAAATCTTTGCTGAAGAAGATATTAACGAGTTATATTTGATCACAGATCTGCTAATCACCGATTATTCTTCGGTGATGTTTGATTATGCCAATCTTGAAAGACCAATGTTGTTTTTCCCGTATGATCTCGCTCATTATCGAGATGAGTTGCGAGGATTTTATTTTGACTATGACCAAGCCAATTTACCGGGACCGATGGCGACTGACGAAGCGGCCTTTACAAAATACTTAAAAGAATACACTGAGACTGGTCAATTTTCGGCTTTTGATGATCAATTGCGCGCATTTAATCATCAATTCTGTACTTGGGAAAATGGTCATGCAGCTGAAAAGATTGGTCAGTTGATTTTACGAGGAGGAAAATAATGAGTGAAGAAAGGTTCTTAATTGGTTCCCACGTCAGTATGAATGGCAAGGACATGTTCCTGGGTTCGGCCAAGGAAGCCGATTCATACGGCGAAAACGTCTTTATGGTTTATACTGGGGCCCCTCAAAATACGGTTCGCAAACCAATTGATAAGTTAAATGGAGATGCCGGTAAAGCCTATATGAAGGAGCATGGGCTACAAGAGGTTGTTGTCCATGCCCCTTATATCTTCAACTTGGGGAATACTTTGAAGCCTCAGAATTTTACCTTTGGCATTCAATTCTTGCAGCAAGAAATTAAACGGGCTGAAGCCATTGGGGCTAAGCAGATTGTTTTACATCCAGGTGCGCATGTCGGGGCAGGTCCGCAAAAGGCGATTGCTCAAATTGCCAAGGGCCTCAACGAAGTCATCACCAGCGATCAAAAAGTCCAAATCGCGCTAGAAACCATGGCTGGTAAAGGAACCGAAGTGGGCATCACGTTTGAACAACTGGCAGAAATTATTGACAAGGTTACAGATAATGATAAACTTTCAGTGACGTTTGATACCTGTCATACCAGTGATGCCGGCTATGATATCAAGAATAATTTCGACGGTGTTTTGAATGAATTTGATCATGTGATTGGCATTGATCGATTGAAAGTCATTCATCTCAATGACTCCAAGAACGAACAGGGCAGCCATAAAGACCGCCACCAAATTATTGGGTTGGGGACCATTGGCTTTGAGACGTTGAACTATATTGCGCATCATGAACAGTTGACCAACGTCCCAAAGATTATGGAAACACCGATTTTAAAAGACGAAACAGATAAGAAGATTAAATATAATCCCCATGGCTACGAAGTTGCGATGCTCAAACGGCAGCAATTCAACCCAAATATTATTGCTGATATGAAGGCTGGTCGGCCATTTAGTTAGGTTTTTGACAGTTGTAAAAAGAAGAGTTACAGAAGTGGCATACCAATCATGAAGTGCCCTACTTTTGTAACTCTTTTATAAGTGCTAAGCAGGCTCATCAAGCCCACATTGCGTTAAAATCGATCGTGCGTGTCTTTCCTGATAGTGTGATGAAGTCGTTAGGTCACCTCAATGCTTCCTGACCATTAGTCTTCAAATGTTGTCGTGTCCAGGTTCAAACTTTCCAAAATAATTGTTGCGGTTTCCTCAATTGACTTATTGGCAACGTTAATCGTCAAGCAACCAAGCTTTCTGTAGAGGTCCTTTGCATATTTCAATTCTTTCTTAATATTTTCGGTGTCTGAGTAAGGTGTATCTGCATCTAGACCATATGACAACATCCGCTGTCTTCTGATCTTGTGGAGCTTCTCAGGGGTGTTCAAGAGGCCAAAGACTTTATTCTTGTCTACTTGGTCGAGTTCTTCAGGAATTTTTAAACTTGGTCCGATGGGTAAGTTTGCGACCTTTTGATTTTGGTTAGCCAAATAAAGGGAGAGTGGTGTCTTGGATGTTCTGGAAACTCCCAGTACGACAATATCCGCCTCCAATAGGCCTTTGGCATTCTTACCATCGTCATTTTCAACCGCAAATTCGATTGATGAAATTCTTTCGAAATAATTTTGATTAAGATCGTGGATCAACCCAGGAATATGGGCAGGTTGCTCGTCGGTTAGCTTGCTGAGCATCCGCATTGGCTCTTGAATACAATCAAAGTCATAAATATGATTTTGAGTGCAAAATTCATCAACCATTTCACTTAAATCGGTGTTAACCAATGTATGAAAAATCATGGCATGGTTGGTTTTGGCCAATTTAAGAATTCCCCGCAAGATTGAGTCGGTTTGAATGAACGGAAAGCGCCGCATTTCGGCCTTAAGATTAGGAAATTGTGAAACGGCTGTTTGGGCAATTGTTTGAGCGGTGGCACCACTTGAATCAGAAATAATGAACACATTTTGCGTTTTCATATAGGTTATTCTCCTCTAAAATAAAATTTCCTAATTAAATATTAACATGTGATAGCGTTTTTAACTTAAATCATTGACGACAAAGACATTAATATGTATAATTTATTTCGAACCGTTTTAGGATGCACTTGGAGTGCTTTTTAAACAGTTACATTCAAGCTCGGAGGGAGGGAATTTCACATGGCAAAGACAGTCGTTCGTAAAAACGAGTCTCTTGATGATGCTCTTCGACGCTTCAAACGTACAGTTTCAAAAAGCGGTACATTACAGGAATATCGTAAACGTGAGTTTTATGAAAAACCAAGTGTAAAGCGTAAATTAAAGTCAGAAGCAGCACGTAAGCGTAATAACAAGAAGAAGCGTCGTTTCTAAGACACTACTCGAGAGATCGGAGCCTAATTTTTATTAGTCTCTGATCTTTTTTAATGGTAAAATTTAATTATAAATTGAAAAGAGGTTACTTTGATGACTGTTTATGATCAATTGAATGCAGACTTAAAAGAAGCAATGAAGGCACATGATAAAATTCGCTTAGGTGTGATTCGGGGCATTAAAGCTCAAATAATGAACGCTGAAGTTGAAAGTGCTGATCATAAGTTAACTGAAGATCAAGTGAGTTCAATCGTCATGAAAGAAATTAAACAACAAAAAGAATCGATTGAAGAATTTAAGAAGGGTAATCGTGATGATTTGGTCAAGGATCAAGAAGCCAAATTAAAGATTGCCGAAGAATATGCACCCAAACAAATGTCAACCGATGAGGTTAAAGCCGTTGTCGAGGAAACCATTAAACAGGTTGGCGCAGAGTCAATGGCTGACTTTGGTAAGGTGATGGGAGCTGTGATGCCTAAAGTTAAAGGTAAAGCCGATGGAAGTATTATTAATCAACTTGTAAAAAAACACCTTCAAGGTTAATTAATGATTAATAATGCTTTGGAAATGGCTTTTTCTATGCTAGTATCACAATAATAGGATTAAAAAGGAGTTTGTGTATTTGGCTGATACTGAACAGATTACAAAAGAATTTATCGTATCCGATCCCAATGAGCTATTGCAAATTGTCGGTACTCAAGATGAGTTTGTGACGATTCTTGAGGAGGGCATGGACGTTTCCATTAACGTGTTCGGTAATTCGATGCGGATCTCTGGTACAGAAGATTTAGTCAAAACGACGATCCACATTTTGGAAAATATTCTTTCCCTGATTGGAAAGGGCATCAGTATTAATAGCAGTGATTTTATTAGTGCAATTAATATGGCCAAGAACGGCACATTAGAATATTTTCAGGATTTATATAACCAAGTCTTAATCAAAGATGCTAAGGGTAAGGCAGTCCGAGTCAAAACGTTTGGTCAGCGACAATACGTTCAAGCGATTCGTCATCATGATGTGGCTTTTGGCATTGGACCTGCTGGAACCGGTAAGACTTATTTGGCGGTTGTCATGGCGCTGGCGGCTTTAAAACAGGGAACCGTTGATAAAATTGTGCTGACACGACCCGCTGTTGAAGCCGGGGAAAGTCTTGGCTTTTTGCCGGGTGATTTGAAAGAAAAGGTTGACCCTTATCTCAGGCCAATTTATGATGCCCTGCACGCAATTTTAGGCGCGGAGCATACTGAACGGTTGATGGATCGTGGCGTGATTGAAATTGCGCCGTTGGCATATATGCGTGGCCGGACCCTGGATAATGCATTTGTGATCTTGGATGAAGCTCAAAATACCACCAATATGCAAATGAAGATGTTTTTAACCAGGTTAGGATTTGGTTCAAAGATGATTGTGAACGGTGATATTTCACAAATTGATTTGCCAAAGCGAACAACCAGTGGGTTGGTTGCTGCCCAAAAAATCTTGAAAAATATCGACCAAATTGAATTTGTAACCTTCACTGCGGAAGATGTTGTTCGACATCCAGTGGTTGCAAAAATCATCACCGCGTACGAGAATAGCGGTCATTAACTAATCGAGGAAGAATGAGAATGGATTTAGAGATATACGATAAAACAAAGGACGGCATTGATGAAAAAGACCGAAAATTAATTGCCAACGTGCTTGATTTTGCCGGTAAGTACATTAAGCTGGCAGATAACACGGAAATGTCTGTGACCTTGGTCAATAACGACGAGATTCACCGGATTAATAAAAAATATCGCGGCGTCGATCGGGCAACTGATGTGATTAGTTTTGCGATTGAAGATTCTGCCGATGATGATTTCCCGATTATTATGGATGAATCTCTCAAAGAAAGCATTCCAGAGAACATTGGCGACATCTTTGTGTCAGTTGATAAAGTTGCCGAACAAGCTGATTACTTGGGTCATTCTTTCCAGCGAGAACTTGGCTTTCTAGTGGTTCATGGCTTCTTGCATCTGAATGGCTATGATCACATGAAGAAAGCTGATGCTGACGTGATGTTTCCCTTGCAAAAAGAGATTTTAAATAAATATGGCCTTAAAAGATAAAGACAGCAGACAAATAGATAAGAACAAGACTTTTTTCCAATCAGTAGGACACGCCTTAGAAGGAATCAAACGTCTCATTTTAGAGGAACGTAATTTTCGGTTTGACCTTATCATTGCATTTTTAACGTTGTGTCTAGGCGTGATTCTTCAGATAAGAATTAACGAATGGCTATGGTTATTTGCTGCATTCTTTTCTGTGATTGGATCGGAAGTGTTGAACTCAATCATTGAGAATGTGGTCGATTTAATTGTTGGCCATCATTTTGACTTGTTAGCCAAACGAGCAAAGGATATCGCCGCTGGTGGTGTCCTGATGTCTGCGCTATTTGCAATCATTATCGGGTCGTTAATCTTTATTCCCCGGTTTATTGAGTTACTAAGTTAGGTGAGGTAAAAAATGGATAATCCAAATTATCATTCAGGATTTGTTGCAATTGTTGGCCGGCCCAATGTCGGGAAGTCAACTTTCTTAAATCGAGTGATCGGCCAGAAAATTGCGATCATGAGTGACAAAGCCCAAACAACTCGAAATAAGATCCAGGGAGTCTACACAACGAA
Source organism: Lentilactobacillus sp. TOM.63 (assembly GCF_030361045.1). Taxonomy (NCBI): domain Bacteria; kingdom Bacillati; phylum Bacillota; class Bacilli; order Lactobacillales; family Lactobacillaceae; genus Lentilactobacillus; species Lentilactobacillus sp. TOM.63. The sequence goes on along the minus strand of NZ_JAUCAP010000003.1, from coordinate 8,419 downwards.
GGAAGCTCAAATTGTGTTTATTGATACCCCTGGAATTCATAAGCCCAAGGATAAATTGGGCGATTTTATGATGGAATCAGCTTTGTCAGCTTTGAAAGAAGTTGACGCTGTGTTATTCATGGTCAATGCGACTGAACGGCGAGGCGCTGGGGATAATTATATTATTGACCAGTTGAAGAAGACTGACCAACCAGTTTACCTGTTAATTAATAAAATTGACCAAATTTCGCCTGATGACATTATGGCAATTATTGGTGAGTACCAAAATGCGTTAAAATTCAAGGATGTTTTCCCAATTTCTGCCTTACAAGGAAACAATGTCCCAGAATTGATTGATGCTTTGGTAAAGGAATTGCCAGAAGGACCTCAGTACTATCCAGAAGATCAAGTAACGGATCACCCGGAACGATTTGTGATTTCAGAGTTAATTCGAGAAAAAGTGATGCAATTAACTCGCCAAGAAATTCCGACCTCGACCGCCGTTTATATTGAAAAGATTAAGGATGACAATGGGTTGTTGAGAATTCAAGCAACAATCATCGTTGAACGGGACGGTCAAAAGGGAATTGTGATCGGTAAGGGTGGTTCAATGTTGAAGAAAATTGGGACCCTAGCAAGAAAAGACATCGAGAACATGATGGGCAACAAAGTGTTCTTGGAGTTATGGGTAAAGGTTCAACCAAGATGGCGTGACAAGCAAAGCTTATTGGATTCGTATGGGTACAAAAAATAGTGAACGAAGCAAAGCGTTTAGGAACTGGAACTTAAGTCACCCACGCATGGATTCTTTGCTCTGGGGATCGTCCGGCTGCTTTTGTGGCAGTTCCTACTTTGCACAGCTAATCTATTCTATGTAGACGCAACTTTACCTTTTTTCAATGTTGGTTGAAGCTGTCCTATTTTGCCTAACAAAAATGTGCACCAGGAGGCTGATCTCAACCATGTAAGCTAGAAATCAATCATTCCAAAATGGAAGTAATTAATTTTTCCTTACATTCCGGGATCAAAGCACTTATTATCGCGTTCTGAGGTGATTTCATGTCCAAAGGCCAAATCACAGATTTTAATGGAATTTTACTTTACACCAAGCCCTACCGTGAACATGACCTTTTGGTGAAATTTTTGACCCGTGAATTTGGGAAGAAAATGTTTTTGGTCCGTGGTGCCAAGCGACCTCGCTTCAAAATGCGGGCGGCGATTTTACCGTTTACATATGGCTTGTACGGTGGCGACATCAAAGATGATGGCTTGTCATACATCAATGACGGCAAACATGTTGAACACTTTAATCAGATCGCTGAAGATATCACTAAGAATGCTTATGCAACTTACACAATGTCGTTAATCGATCTGGCATTTCACGACGGTGAGCCCATAGCTGTTTGGTACGACAAGTTGTTAATGGGGTTGAAACTGATTGATGAAGGCTTCGACGCAGAAATTATCACAAATATCTTTGAAGTTCAATTGCTTCAAGCCTTTGGGGTTGCCCCTAATTGGGTTGACTGTGTGATCTGTCATCGGCGAGATTTGCCGTTTGACTATTCCGAGGCGTATGGTGGCTTGCTATGCAAAAATCACTGGGACAAGGATCCTTACCGAATGCATCTGGACGCGAGAACCATTTATTACTTGAGGTTATTTTCGGTTGTGGATTTATCAAAATTAGCGCACATTGCAGTAGGTGACAAAACCAAAAAGTTATTACGACAAGTTTTAGACCAAATCTATCAGCGCAGCGTCGGGGTGGTTCCCAAAAGCAAACGATTCATTGATCAACTGGGTAAATTCAAAATTTGATGTAAGCTGCGTTGACAATCGTTTTAATGTCAACTATGATTATTTCTGAAATAAATAATTCGGCAATGAGAAAAGAAACTGATTGATGATTTTGTCCAACGAGACTGGGTAAGTGAGAGCCAGTTCAAACTGATCAATTAGATGGCGCTTTTTGAGCTGAACAATTAAGTGCTGGTAATAATTTACCAGAAGTAGGGTGGAACCGCGATTGACTCGTCCCTATGTTTAAGTGGCTAAGTATAGCTTTTAAACATAGGGATTTTTTTGTGATTAAACTAGGAGGAATATTGATGACTGAAAAACTATCAGTTCAAGAAATTATCCTGCGGCTGCAAAAGTATTGGGCAGCTCAAGGATGTATGTTAATGCAGGCATACGATACCGAAAAAGGGGCTGGAACAATGAGTCCTTACACGTTCTTGCGGGCAATTGGCCCAGAGCCATGGAATGCCGCTTATGTTGAACCTTCCAGACGACCAGCTGATGGCCGTTATGGTGAAAACCCGAACCGGCTGTATCAACATCATCAGTTTCAAGTTATTATGAAGCCTTCACCAGAAAATATTCAGGAACTTTATCTGAACAGTTTGAAGGAACTTGGTATTAATCCCTTGGAACATGACATCCGTTTTGTTGAAGATAACTGGGAAAACCCTTCGATGGGATGTGCCGGTGTTGGTTGGGAAGTTTGGCTAGACGGAATGGAAATTACCCAGTTTACATATTTCCAAATCGTTGGGGGCCTCGAAATGGATCCCGTTGCATCTGAAATTACTTATGGTTTGGAGCGGCTCTCGTCGTACATTCAAAACGTCAACTCTGTATTTGATTTGGAATGGTCAGACGATGTTCTTTACGGTGATATCTTCAAAGAACCTGAATATGAACATTCCAAGTACAGCTTTGAGGTTAGTGACCAAGAAATGCTGTTGAAGCATTTCAATGAGTATGAACATGAAGCCAAGCGCTTATTGGATCAAAGCCTTGTTCATCCTGCTTATGACTACATTTTGAAGTGCAGTCATACGTTTAATCTTTTGGATGCTCGCGGCGCTGTGTCAGTTACCGAACGAGCTGGTTATCTATCCCGAATTCGCAATTTAGCCCGGCGGGTCGCCAAGGAATTTGTTGCCGCTAGAAAACGTCGAGGATTCCCGTTGATTAAAGACGAGAAGAAACGTCAAGAACTACTCAAAGACGAAACGGAGGAAAAATAATGGCTAACAATTTCTTACTGGAAATCGGTTTGGAAGAAATCCCTGCCCATGTTGTGACGCCAAGCATTAATCAACTCAAAAAACGGGCAACCGATTTTCTTAAAGCACAACGAATTACATTTGCCAACATTAAGACTTTTAGCACCCCTCGGCGGTTGGCTCTTTATATAACGGAGTTAGCTGATAAGCAGCCAGATATTGATAAATCCGTCAAAGGACCCGCAAAAAAGATTGCTCAAGATGCTGACGGTAACTGGACGAAGGCTGCGATTGGTTTCTCAAGAGGGCAAGGCGCTACCACGGATGACATCACGTTTAAGGATGTTAAAGGGACACAATACGTTTTCGTTGAAAAACACATTGCTGGTAAACCTGTCGACGAGATTTTAACCGGGATGAAAGACGTTATTACTGCAATGACTTTCCCAACGATGATGAAGTGGGGGAACTATTCATTTGAATATGTCCGACCGATCAAATGGCTGGTCGCCTTACTTAACGATCAGGTTGTTCCCTTTAAGATCCTTGACGTGACAACTGATCGCATTACTTCTGGACATCGCTTCTTTGGTAAAGATGTTGAATTGGCAAACGCAGATGAATACGAAGAAAAGTTGACTGAACAATTTGTCGTTGCCGATGCTGATAAACGAAAAGAAATGATCACCAAGCAAATTCAGAAGATTGCCCAAGACAACAACTGGAAGATCAATCTGGATCCTGATTTATTGGAAGAGGTTAATAACCTGGTTGAATGGCCAACCGCATTTGCGGGTAAGTTTGATGACAAATACCTCAAAATCCCAGATGAAGTCCTGATTACCTCGATGAAAGATCATCAGCGTTTCTTCTATGTAACTAATCAAGAAGGCAAATTACTTCCTCATTTTGTTTCCGTCCGAAACGGGAATGATTATGACTTGCAGAACGTGGTTCAAGGAAATGAAAAAGTTTTAACTGCCCGTCTGGAAGATGCCATGTTCTTCTATCAAGAAGATCAAAAGAAGTCAATTGCTGATTATGTGGAACGTCTGAAAAAGGTCAGCTTCCATGACAAAATTTCGACAATGTATGACAAAATGCAGCGAGTGCAAGTTATTTCACATTACTTTGGCCAATTATTCAGCCTTTCTGACGACCAACTCAAAGATTTGAAGCGGGCAGCTGAAATTTACAAATTTGATTTAGTTACCGGCATGGTTGGCGAGTTTGCCGAACTCCAAGGTGTAATGGGTGAAAAATATGCGTTGCTAAATGGCGAATCCGAGGCGGTTGCCAAAGCAATTTCCGAACACTACATGCCAATCTCAGCAAACGGCGATTTACCTCAATCAGATATTGGTTCAATTTTGTCGATTGCCGATAAATTGGATAGCATTTTAACGTTCTTTGCCGCCGGGATGATCCCAAGTGGCTCAAACGATCCTTATGCCTTACGTCGTCAAGCAACTGGGATTGTTCGAATCGTTTCTAACAAGAACTGGAAATTTGATTTAACTTCAACGTTGAACAAGGTGATTGAGTTGCAGAAACAGCAAAACGTTGCCCCTGATTTGGATATGAGCGGACGGGTTTCAGCGATTGATGACTTTATTAAGGATCGAATCAAACAGTTCCTTGATGACTTAGGTATTCGTTATGATATTTCAGATGCCGTTACCTCTGGATCACATACCAACATTGTCTTTAACATTGCTAGTGGCAAGGCCTTGCAAAATCACAGTGATGATCGTGACTTCAAGGAGGTCATTGAGTCACTGACCCGGGTTCAACGGATCGCTAAAAAGGGTTCATTTGGCAGTGATGATTTGACGGTTGACCCAAGTTTGTTTGAGAATGATTCCGAAAAGTCACTTCATGATGCTGTGGCCAAGGCTGCAGATGGTTACACAGACTTGACTGCTGAAGCCGATTTTAAACGGCTAGCAGGGCTTAAAGATGAAATTAACACTTATTTTGACGCTACAATGATCATGGCTAAGGATGAAAAGCTGAGGAATAACCGGCTTCGTCAGTTGACAATGATTGCCAACATGATTATGTTCTTAGGTGATTTGGATAAATTGGTTGTCAAGGGATAATGAGTGCTTATGATTGTACTAATTGACATTGTATGATAGTATTTAATCACGTATCGCTAAGACAATGAGTCGCACTCTTGGGTGCGGCTTTTTGCCGGTATTTATACGGCTTTTAAAGATGGGAGGCGAAAGACTATCAAGATCCCAGAAGATGTGATTGAGCAAGTTAGATCACAGGTCAACATAGTTGATGTTGTTTCTCAGTACGTTCAATTGAAACAGTCTGGCAAGAATTTATTTGGCCTCTGTCCGTTCCATGAAGAGCGGACCCCGTCTTTTTCAGTTTCGGAGGATAAGCAGATTTTTCATTGTTTCAGTTGTGGCCGCGGCGGAAATGTATTCAAGTTCTTAATGGAGTTAAAGAATATTTCATTCCCAGAAGCCGTTAATGAAGTTGCCCAACTCGAAAATATTCCTTTAGATAAGAAGTATTTTGCGGATCATTCGAATGACCCATCTGCTAATGAGAATTCACAACAAAAGCAATTGATTGATCTCCATGAGCAGACAGTCAAGTTATATAACCATATTTTGACAAACACCAAGATGGGACAACCGGCGTTGGATTATCTCCACAAACGGGGAATTACTGATGAAACGATTGCCACCTACAAGCTTGGATATGCGCCTGTCCAACGATTGTTGAAGCCATTTTTCGATGAACGCAAGGTTGATTATCAGCTGCTACGCAAAACGGGGCTGTTTTCTGAGGATCAGGATGGTAACTTGCGCGATCGTTTTGTTGATCGGGTGATGTATCCGATTCGAAATGGTGGCGGGCAAACGGTTGGCTTTTCCGGCCGGATGCTGACGAAGAATCCAGATATGCCAAAGTACCTGAATAGTCCGGAAACCGAAACGTTTAATAAACGCAAAATCCTCTTTAACCTGGATTTAGCGCGGGCAAACATTCGAAGCCAGCAACCTGCCTTGTTGTTTGAAGGCTTTATGGATGTGATTACAGCGTATCAAGCTGGCATTAAGTCTGGGATTGCCTCGATGGGCACTAGTCTTACTGAACAGCAAATTTATGATATCAAACGGATTACGCGGGATGTTATTATTTGCTACGATGGTGATATTCCTGGACAAAAAGCCATTAAACGCGCCATTGATGAATTCGGTGAGCATGATAACAGTATGGGTATCAAGGTTGTCACGGTTCCCGATGGTATGGACCCCGACGAATTCATTCGCAGTAAAGGCGCCGATCCCTTTAAGGAGTTGCTCACTCACGCCCAGGCACCCATTGAATTTGAATTGAGCTACTTGAAAAAGCAATACAATTTGAATTCTGAAGTTGACCAGAGCAACTATATCGCTGAAGCAGTCAAATTAATTAGCAAAGTGGACTCCAGCATTTCGAGGGATCTTTATCTGAATCGGTTGGCGGATGAATTTTCGGTGGAGAAGAAGTTGTTGCAACAGCAGTTGATGCCGTTATTAAAGCGAACGCCATCGGTTTCGACTAATCAGTATCAACAGCCTAATCCCCCCATTCGGCCAAGGCAGACAAAGCATTTAACTAAAGTGCAGGTTGCAGAAATGCAACTGCTTAATCGAATGCTCCATTATCATGATGTTTGGTTGAAAGTCAGTAATATTGCCGGATTTGCGTTTGTTGATGAAAAATTTCAAATGTTGTATCTATTAGCAGAGGGCTATTTCACCAAATACAGCGATTATAATGTGGCTGCGTTTAGTAATCTCATCACGGAAAATTCACTGCAAAGCTTGTTAATTGATATTGAAATGCTTGAATTACCAGATCAACCCAGCGATCAAGAAATTGATAACTGTGTCAATGTGTTGATGCATCAGGCACCCGTAGACGCCAAGTTGAAGCAAAGGCGAACCGAATTGAAACAAGCAACGAAGATTGGCGATGTTGACAAACAAAAAGAATTAATGATTGAAATTATCAAACTTGAGCAACAAAAGAGAACGAAGCAACAAGTCTAACTTCAGGAGGCATTTTGATGGCTAACAAAAAAACAAGCAAGGTAAAGGTAACAAAGGCAACTACAAGCAAAAAGGCTGCATCAACTAAGACAAAGGCCGCAAAGAAAGCTGCTAAGCCGTATAAAAAGGAATTTGACGCAATTGTTAAAGCGAATAAGCAAATTGGTCATATTACCTATGATGAACTCCAGAAGAAAATCCAAGAACCATATTCTTTGAACGAAAAGGATATGGAAGGACTCCTTGAAGAAATCGAAGACTCAGGAATTAGTGTCGTTGATGAAAATGGCGAGCCAGATCCACGTGCGATTGGCGCCGCTAAGAAGGTTACTAAGAAGGAACTTTCTGATGTTTCTGCGCCCACTGGTGTTAAGATCAATGATCCGGTTAGAATGTACCTTAAAGAGATTGGCCGGGTATCACTTTTAAGTGCCGACGAAGAAATTTCACTTGCTAAACGAATTGAAGATGGCGATGAAGAAGCTAAGCAGGAACTAGCTGAAGCCAACTTGCGGTTGGTGGTTTCGATTGCCAAACGTTATGTGGGTCGGGGGATGCAGTTCCTTGATTTGATTCAAGAAGGTAACATGGGCTTAATGAAGGCCGTTGAGAAGTTTGATTATCGGAAGGGATTCAAATTCTCAACTTATGCCACTTGGTGGATTCGTCAAGCCATCACCCGGGCCATTGCTGACCAGGCTCGAACAATTCGGATTCCAGTTCACATGGTTGAAACCATCAACAAATTGATCCGAATCCAACGGCAATTACTTCAAGACTTGGGCCGTGAGCCATTGCCTGAAGAAATTGGTGCTGAGATGGACATGCCAACAGAGAAGGTTCGAGAAATTCTGAAGATTGCCCAAGAACCAGTTTCGCTTGAAACCCCAATTGGTGAAGAGGATGACTCTCACTTGGGTGACTTCATCGAAGATCAAGATGCAACTTCACCAGCCGACCATGCAGCTTATGAGTTGTTAAAGGAACAGCTGGAAAGTGTTCTTGATACGTTAACCGATCGTGAAGAAAATGTTTTACGGTTGCGTTTCGGCCTTGATGACGGTCGAACTCGGACCCTTGAAGAAGTTGGAAAAGTGTTTGGTGTAACCCGTGAGCGGATTCGTCAAATCGAAGCTAAAGCATTACGGAAGCTCCGTCATCCATCACGTAGCAAGCAATTAAAAGATTTTTTGGAATAATCTGATTCAACAGAACAGCAGGCGTTCATAACAAAGTGACAAATTTTGGGCTCTTCGTCAACTGTTGTTGGTGAAACTAAATTGGCTCTTCGTCAACTGTTGTTGGTGAAACTAAATTCGAGTTCTAATCACTTTGTGATTAGGGCTCTTTTTGTTTTGA